>DATDWV010000026.1:0-6602 GCA_035289505.1 Patescibacteria group bacterium
AAATTTAAATGAAGCGGGCAAAACCATTATTTTAGTCACTCACGAACAAGACACGGCGGCCCATGCCCGCCGGATTATTCGTCTGCGCGATGGCGTGATTGTCACTGACGAAATCGTTAATAATCGGCGCATCGCGAAAGAGGGAGAATTACGGAAATAAATGACTGATGAAGAATTCTAAGTTTTTAAAGCACCAAATTACAAATAACCCGATGTCATTGCGAGGAGTCCCGTCGTTCGTGAACGACGGGACGACGAAGCAATCTCGAGATTGCTTCGCTCTCCGCCAACTGGCGGATCGCTCGCAATGACAATTTAATCACAGGTTTTATGAACCTATTTCATCTCCTCAAAAATTCCGTTAGCAGTTTGCTGGCGCATAAAATGCGCTCATTTTTAACCATGCTTGGCATGATTATCGGCATTGCCGCGGTTTTAATCATTATGTCAATCGGTGCCAGCGCCCAAGATTTGATTTTAGGCCAAATTAGAAGCGTGGGTTCAAATTTAATCGGCGTTTTGCCCGGGGCGTCCGATGAAAACGGCCCGCCAGCCACGGCTTTGGGTATTACCGTGACGACTTTAAAATTTGAAGACGCCGAAGCCTTGGCGAAAAAAGAAAATGTGCCGCACGCCACGGCCGTGGCCGCTTATGTCAGCGGCACAGGCACGATCAGCTGGCAAAATCGCAGCGTGGACGCGAGTATTACCGGCACTTCAGCCAGCTATATTGATGTTGAAGAAACGGAAGTGGAATTCGGCCGGTTTTTTTCAACTGAAGAGGAAAATAGTTATTCGCGCGTCGTTGTTTTAGGCAGTCAGATTTATGAAGATTTATTTGAAGGCGCGGATCCGATTGGCCAGGCGGTCAAAATCAAGCGCGAGCAATTTAAAGTCATTGGCGTAATGAAAGAGCGCGGCGCCGTGGCTTTCCAGAGCCAAGACGACCAAATTTTTATTCCGGTCAAAACCGCCCAAAAAATTCTTTTAGGCATTGATCATTTGGGCTTTATTCGCTTGCGGGCTGATGACGCCAAAAATTTGGATGAAACCGTTTTGGCCGTCAAAGCGACTTTGCGCGAGCGCCACGGTATTGACGATCCAATTAAAGACGATTTTTCCGTGCGCAACGTGGCTCAAGCCCTGTCAGTTTTAACCGGCGTCACCGACGCGCTTAAATTTTTCCTCGCCGCCATTGCCGCGATTGCTTTAGTTGTCGGCGGCATTGGCATTATGAATATTATGTTAGTTTCGGTGAATGAACGAATCCGCGAAGTCGGTTTACGTAAAGCGCTGGGCGCGAAAAATCGGGATATTCAAAGGCAATTTTTACTTGAAACCATTGCCATTGCTTTGGGCGGCGGCTTAATCGGCATTAGTTTGGGAATTATTTTAGCCGCTTTGGTCGCGGTCGTGGCGAATTATTTGGGCTATACTTGGAATTTTATCGTCACTTTGAATTCGGTTGTTTTGGCTTCCAGCGTTTCGGTGATTATTGGTTTAATTTTTGGCCTTTATCCAGCGGCCAAAGCCGCCAAACTAGACCCGATTGAAGCCCTTAGATATGAATAATTTATGAAATTTCTCCCCCTAAAACTTGCCATTGCTTCATTGAAGCGCAACCGCGGCCGGACCATGCTGACAGTTTTAGGCGTTGTCATTGGAATTATGGCGGTGATTACGGTGATGTCGGCCGGCGACGGTTTGCACGCCTACTTAGTTGGTCAAATTCAAACTTTTGGCACGGATTTAATTCAAACCGAAATCAAAGTGCCAAACACCGGCCATGTTTCAACCGAAAATGCTCAAGGTTTGGCCATGGGCATTCAGGTGACCACCTTGACTTTAGATGACATGGCGGCGATTGATAAATTGCCGAATATTAAAGCGAGTTACGCCACGGTTTTAGGCCAAGAAATTATTTCTTTTGAAAATGAAAATAAACAAACCTTAATTTGGGGCGCGAGCGCGGCCTTTGATCAAATTGACGCTTCTAATGTGGAGCAGGGCCGATTTTTTACCGATGAAGAAGATAAGGGTTTGGCGCAAGTCGTGGTTTTAGGCGTCACCGTCAAAGAAAAAATTTTTGGCGATCAAGAAGCCTTTGACCAAATGGTTAAAATCGGCAAACTTAAATTTCGCGTCATCGGCGTGATGGAAAAGCGCGGCTCAATCGCGTTTTTTGACATGGATAATATGGTTTATCTCCCCATTCAGACTTTACAGAAAAAAATTATGGGCATTAACAATTTAATGTCCATCACTTCGCAAGTCTATGATAAAAATTTGTTTGATCAAACTTCCGCGGAAATCACCAGTCTTTTGCGGCAGCGCCACGATATTATGACTGACAACAAAGACAAAGATGATTTTAACGTGATGACCATGGCCGAAGCCTTGGATATTTACAACACGATTTTCGGCGCCCTAGGTTTGCTTTTAGGTGCGATTGCCGGCATCTCTTTAATTGTCGGCGGCGTGGGGATTATGAATATTATGTATGTTTCGGTCACCGAGCGCACTTACGAAATCGGTTTGCGCAAAGCCGTAGGCGCCACGAACACTAATATTTTATGGCAGTTTTTATGGGAGGCAATGGTGATTACTTTTTTTGGCGCGTTAATCGGATTTTTATTCGGCGTTGGTTTGTCGTTTTTAATTGCTTTTGGCGCTTCTGCTCTGGGCTTTAGCTGGGCCTTTGTCGTTTCGCCGAACGCGGTAATTCTCGCCATTGGCGCGACATTGGGAATTGGTTTAACTTTCGGTGTTTTTCCGGCAATAGCGGCGGCGCGGCTTGAGCCGGTCACGGCTCTTCGGAAAACAAAGTAATTGACATTTTTTTTAAATTGCCTTATATTATATAAGTCTCTTGATTCACCTGATTCACTGGATTTACTTTATTTACTTGATTTAATAATTAATCATACATACCGCTTAAAAAAATTAGTTAGTCCTGCTCCGGCGCACAGTCGCGAGTCCTAACTAAAAAGCGGTAGAAGATATCCCGTCTTGGCGGGGGAAATCCGCCTTCGCCCTTTGGGCTACGGCGAGATAAAAAGGAAAAAATTATGACTCAAATCCCTGATTTGCTGACTTTGCTTAAGAGCGGCGCGCATTTCGGCCATCGCTTAAGCCGACGTCATCCGAAAATGGAACCCTATATTTTTACGGCTAAAAGCGGGTTTCATTTGATTAATTTGGAAAAAACGCAGGAAAAACTTGAGGAAGCTTTGGCTTTTGTCAAAAAACTCGTGGCGAACGGCGGCACGATTTTATTTTTGGGCACGAAAAAACAAGCCAGCCCGATTATTGCCCGCTATGCCAAAGAATGCGGCATGCCGTATGTCACTGAGCGCTGGCTCGGCGGGACTTTCACCAATTTCGGTGAAATCTCCCGAACGGTGAAAAGATTTTCTGACTTGAAAAGAAAAAAAGCCACGGGGCAATTAGAAAAATACACCAAAAAAGAACGGCTTGATTTTGACAAAGAAATTGAAAAAATGGAAAAAATGGTGGGCGGCATTGAAATCATGTCTCGGATTCCGGACGCGATTTTTGTCTGTGATGTTAAAAAAGAAAAAACCGCGGTCAATGAAGCGGTCCGTAAAAATATTCCGATTGTCGCCATTTGCGACACGAACGTTAATCCGGCTAAAATTAATTATGTGATTCCGGCCAATGACGACGCGGTTAAAGCGATTGAAATTATCACCGGTTTAATCGCCGAAGCGGTTAAAGAAGGCCTGGCGGGAAAAGAAGAAAAAATTAAAGAAGCGAAAACCCTGGTCGTTAAATAAAAAATTATGTCTTTTGATACCCAACTCATCACTCAATTGCGGGAAATGACCGGCGCCGGCATCGCCGATTGCAAAATGGCGCTTGAAGAAGCGAATAGTGATTTGGAAAAAGCCATTGCCATTTTGCGCCAAAAAGGCAGTGTTAAAGCCGCGAAAAAAGCCGAGCGCGCCACTAATGAAGGCGTGATTGCCATGGCCAAAGATAAAGATAAAGTCGCGCTTGTTGGTTTGGCTTGTGAAACGGATTTTGTCTCCCAAAATTCGGATTTTGTCGCAACCGTTAATGATTTTGCCCAAAAATTATTAACGATCGAATTGGCGGAATTTGAAAAAATAGCTCAGGAAAAAATTCAAAATGAGTTAATCGTTAAAATAGGGGAAAACATTAAATTGGCTTTTGCCGAGGTGATCACCGGTGAACTAATCGGCGTTTATCTTCATTCCAATAAAAAATTGGCCTCGGCTTTGGTTTTATCCGGCGGCAATTCGGAATTGGCCAGTGTTTTAGCGATGCAAATAACCGCGATGTCGCCAAAATATGTGGCGCCGGAAAATATTCCCCCAGCAGAAATTGAAAAAGAAAAAGCGATTTACCGCGAACAATTGAAAAACGAAGGCAAAAATGAAGCGATGTGGGATAAAATTATTCCGGGCAAATTAAATAAATACTACGCGGAAGTTTGTTTGTTGAATCAGCCGTTTATTAAAGACGATAAAATGATAGTTGGGGATTTAATCAAGCAAACGGCAAAAACAATGGGTGAAGAAATAAAAGTGGAAAAATTCACCCGCTATCAAATTTAAGCCCTCGTGTCGTCCCGAGCTTGTCGAGGGATCTCATTAAATTTTTATGAATAAAAATTTCAAAAAAATATTTTTGATTTTATCTATTTTTATCTTAGTCATTTTTATCAGCGCTTGCCAAAAATCAGCGCTCGCGCCGATTGCAGAAACTAACCTTAATTTAAGCGTTGCCGAAACCGGCACCGTGATTGATGTTTCGGAAAAAAGCGGCGAGACTTTTAATGTGGTGCCTGGCGATGTGGTTTATTTAAAATTAGTCGGGCAGTCAAAAAGCGGCAAGCAATGGACGGTGGTTAGCCCGACGCAAGGCGATTATTTAAGTTTGAAAGAACAAAAAGTCACTGGTTTGGATGATAAAGAAATTTTAGCCGGCAAAACAAATTTTGAATGGTGGCTAAAAATTGAGAATAAAGGCGAATTTGATTTGCAATTTGATTATGCCAAACCCGGGAAAAAAGCCGAACAAACTTTCAAGATCAAAGTGATCAGCCAATAGTTTTTCTTAAAAACATTAAGGCAATCGGCGCTTTAATGTTTTTTTGTTTTTTGTTATAATTAAAGAGTTTAAAGCTTAAATATTTATCTTAAAAAATATGGTAAAAATCGCGATCAATGGGTTTGGCCGGATTGGCCGGGCCGCGTTTAAAGCCGCGCTGAATTTTAAGGATTTGGAAATTGCGGCCATCAACGACATTATGGATAATAAAACTTTGGCGCATTTACTGCAGTACGACACGGTTTATGGTCAATATCCAAAAACCGTTTCACCGGCCAAAGAGGGGATTAAAATTCAAAATAAAATCTATCCGGTCTTGGCCGAAAAAGAGCCGGCGAAATTGCCTTGGAAAAAATTAAATATTGACGTGGTTTTGGAGTGCACCGGCCGATTTACCGATAAAAAATCCGCCGGAGAACATTTAAAAGCCGGTGCCAAACAAGTGATTATTTCCGCTCCGGCCAAGGATAATTTAACTCAAACTTTGGTTTACGGCACAAAATTCACCGAAGACTCTTTAAAAAGTAAAAAATATGAAGCCGTTGTTTCCAACGCTTCGTGCACGACTAATTGTATTTCGCCGGTGATTCAGATTTTGGAGTCTCGTTTTGGCGTGGAAAAAGCGCTCATGACCACAGTTCATTCGTATACTGCGGATCAAAGTTTAGTTGACGGGCCGCATCAGGATTTGCGCCGGGCGCGCGCCGCGGTCCAAAATATCGTGCCGACCTCAACCGGTGCGGCGATTGCCACAACCAAGGTTGTTAAGGAGTTAAATAATTTATTTGACGGCGTGGCGATTCGCGTGCCCACGGTCTGCGTTTCCATTTCGGATATCACGGCGGTTTTAAAAAGAAAAAAAGTGACCGCGGCTCAAGTTAACGATGAATTTAAAAAAGCGACAAAAAATCCAATGTATAAAAATATTTTGGCGGTGACGAATAAGCCGCTGGTTTCTTCAGATTTCATCGGCAGTGATTATTCGGCGATTGTGGATTTGGATTTGACGCGGGTGGTGGGCGGCAATTTGGTCAAAGTGTTTGCTTGGTATGATAATGAATGGGCATACAGCCTGCGCTTAGTGGAAATGGCGCGGCAAATCGGCCAATCTTTCAAAAACTAAAATCTAATCCCTAAAACCTAATTTCTAAAATATGGACTGCGAAAAATGCAATATGCCATTGACTGACGATATTCGCTGCGATTGCGAGCCGGGCGTTTGCAATATTTGCTGCAGTTGCGATCCGGGCTGTGAAGGCTGCAATAAACGTTAGTTTTAATCATTTTTTCAAATTTAAATTTAACTTCTTAGTTGAGTAATTTAGTTGTTATTTGTTGATTTAGCCCAGCTTATTTTTTTGGTAAAAAAATGGGGTCTTGACAGATATTTTTTATTGTATTATTATATTAATATATTAATAAATAAATATGTTAATATATTAATATATTGGTATATTTTATCTACATTATTAATAAAACGTTAAATTTATGAAAGGCAGGCACCG
>DATDWV010000027.1:0-4020 GCA_035289505.1 Patescibacteria group bacterium
CCCGCGACTGCGGGGCGAAGCAATCTCGAGATTGCTTCGTCGTCGTCCCGCGACTGCGGGACTCCTCCTCGCAATGACAATAAAAATGTTTGACTTACTCAACCGGCATATAAACCGATGAATCCAGAATATTCACTTCCGGCAAAATTTCCACTCGGCTGACATTATAAAATGATTCGGGCCAGCGCATTTCAACATCGCGTATCTCACCAGACTTAAATTGGTCCAAGGCCAAATAATTGGCGCCGACAATTTGATCTCCTGAAAATAAAACCATAAACACACCGACTTGCCAAAAATTATACGCGCTCTGATTGGTGATTTTAAATTTCAAAGCGCTCACCGGCAAATTGCCGCGCGTTTGGCTATCTAAATTTTCAAATTTTATTTCTGAAGTTTGAAATTTAAATCGGTCAGAAGCAAATTCGGCAAAGCCGCGGACGCGCCGCCAATTGACTTCACTGATTTTCAAAGTCGGCGAAACATCGCGATTCTCAACGCCGAAAAACGCCAAATATTTCTCTTCGCCCGGCAGGATAAAAACGGTTTTTTGATCAATTATTTCAGCACCAGAAATTAAATCTAATTTAACCTGATAAGCAAAAAAATTATCATTGGGATTACGGATTTTGGCGGCAAAATCATTGCGGCCGGAATCACTGGCTAAGGCGGCAAAATCCAAAATTTCCAAGGGGCTGGCCCGATTAACTTGGCGGAAATATTCATAGTCAACCAAGTCATTGGGCAATTGATTTAAATTTTGTTTTAAAATCGGATCTTGAACGACTAAAATTAAAAGCAGGCGATATAAACTGAAGCTATATAAAATCAAACTTAAAACGATTAAAAAAATAATTAAAATCTTTTTTAAAAGCAGTTTATGGGTGACGTACCAATAACTGGCTTTGAGCTTGAAATCAGTGATTTGATTGGGCGGAGTTAATTCGGGCATAGTTTTACTTGTAAAATTATACCATAAACTTAAAAAAATTTGTATTTTTTACCCTTGTCCTTTTTGCTTTTTCCTGCTATAATGGAGATATAATAAAATGACTCGGATTCAACAAAATTAGCTTGATTTTATAGGCCAAATACCTATATTTTTAATTTCCAAAAAATATGACTTCAGACAAAGCGAAAAAAGCCAAGGCCCACAGCCAAGAATACACCGCCAAACAAATTACGGTTTTAGAAGGCTTAGAACCGGTGCGCAAACGCCCGGGCATGTATATCGGCAATACCGCGAGTGAAGGCCTGCATCATTTGGTTTGGGAAGTGGTGGATAACTCCATTGACGAAGCCATGGCCGGACGCTGCGATCAGATTGACGTGAATTTAAATTCTGACGGCTCGGTTTCTGTTGAAGACAATGGCGCGGGTATTCCGGTTGACATGCATAAACAATATAAAAAATCCGCTTTGGAATTAGTGATGACTAAACTCCACGCCGGCGGCAAATTCGGCGAAGGCGGCTATAAAGTATCTGGGGGCTTGCACGGCGTCGGCGTATCGGTCGTCAACGCGCTGTCTGAATGGACGCGCGCCGAAGTCAAGCGCGAAGGCAAGCTCTGGATGCAGGAATACGAGCGCGGCAAGCCCAAAAAAATCGTAAAGCCGGTCGGCAAGGCCCAAGGCACGGGCACGAAAATCACTTTTAAACCGGACAAAGAAATCTTCACGGTTTTGGAATTAAATTGGGAAACCATTTTGGATCATTTGCGCCAGCAGGCTTATTTAACCAAAGCCGTTAAAGTGACCATCACTGATTTGCGCGAAGGCAAACAAAAAAACCGCTACGAATTTTATTTTGAAGGCGGGATTGCTTCTTACGCGCGATTTTTAAATCATCACGTTGAGCCAAAACACGATAATGTTTTTTACGTGGAAAAAGAAGAGCAGGAAACCAACGTGGAAGTCGCTTTGCAATATACCAATGAATATAAAGAAAACATTTTTGCTTTTGCCAATAATATTTTAAATCCCGAAGGCGGCTCGCATTTGGCCGGCTTTCGCACGGCCTTAACGAGAAGTTTAAATAATTACGCCCGCAAGCAAGGCTATCTCAAAGAAAAAAACGAAAATTTAAGCGGTGAAGATTCCCGAGAAGGCTTAACCGCGGTTATTTCCGTTAAAATTAAAAATCCCCAATTTGAAGGCCAAACCAAGGCGAAATTAGGCAACGCCGAAGTCAAAGCGATCGTGGACGGGATAGTTTATGATTCACTCAACACTTGGCTGGAAGAACATCCCAAAGACGCGGAAGCGATTATCGGCAAATGTATTTTAGCCCAAAAAGCCCGGGAGGCGGCGCGCAGCGCTCGCGAAACCGTTTTACGCAAAGGCGCGTTTGAGGGCTTGACCCTGCCTGGAAAATTGGCGGATTGCTCAACGCGCGATCCGCAAAGAAGCGAACTTTATATCGTGGAAGGCGATTCGGCCGGCGGCTCGGCCAAGCAGGGCCGCAACCGCGAATTTCAGGCGGTTTTGCCTTTGCGCGGCAAAATTTTAAACGTGGAAAAAGCTCGTTTGGATAAATTGCTCGCCAACAATGAATTAAAATCTTTGGTCATTGCATTAGGCACGAATATCGGCGAGCAGTTTGATCTTAACAGTTTGCGTTATGACCGAATCATTTTGATGACGGACGCGGACGTGGACGGCGCTCATATCCGCACTTTGCTTTTAACTTTTTTTTACCGCTATTTCCCGGAAATCATCCGCCAAGGCCATTTATACATTGCCCAGCCGCCGCTTTACAGCGTTAAGCACGGCAAAGAAATGACTTGGCTTTACAACGATTCAGAATTGGAAAATTACCGCAAAAAAAATAAAATCAATGATCAGGAAATATTAACGGCTGAGGAACAAACGTCAGAAGAGGCCGAAGAAACTTCAGCGGAAAAAGAAAAAACCGAAAAAGCGCCGCGTTTATTGATTCAGCGCTATAAAGGTTTGGGCGAGATGAACCCGGAACAGCTTTGGGAAACCACCATGGATCCCGCTCGCCGAATCATGAAACAAGTTTCCATTGACGACGCGACTAAAGCCGACGAAGTTTTTGATATTTTAATGGGCTCGGAAGTCGCCCCGCGCAAACAATTTATCCACTCTCACGCGAAAAGCGTCAAAAATTTAGACATCTAATTTGTAATTGAGTTTAAACTTGACTTATCTGCAATAGTTATGGTAAAATAATATTGAAAATTAATAAATAAGCCCGGCAGGGCTTTTTAAAATCCCTTAATTGAGCCGTCTTAATCTTTATAGAGTCAAATTTTTTATGAATATTTTGGCTAAAATTACCAATTATTTAAAATCATCTCAGCAAGAATTAAAAAAAGTCATTTGGCCGTCAAAAAAGGAAATCACCCGCCACACTCTTTTAGTTATCGCCATTAGTCTTGGCGTCGCGGCGCTCTTGGGGATAATTGATTATCTTTTGACTATTATTTTAGAAATTATTATTTAAAAAATTTTATTTTTTAAAATGCCAAAACAAACATTACAACAAGGCCGAAGATGGTATGTCATCCACACCTATTCCGGCTATGAAGAAAACGTCAAGCGCAATTTGGAACAAAGAATTGAATCAATGGACATGGAAGATAAAATTTTTAACGTTTTGATCCCCACGGAAAAAAAAATTAAAATCAAAAACGGCAAAAGAAAAGTCGTCACGGAAAAAATTTTTCCAGGCTATGTCTTGGTGGAAATGGTGGTGGACGATAATTCCTGGTATGTGGTGAGAAACACGCCGAATGTCACCGGCTTCATCGGTTCGGGCACCACGCCCACGCCGATTTCCGAACAAGAAATCAAAAATCTGCAAAAACGAATGGGCGTGGAAGAGCCGACGTTTAAAATTGACGTCACGATTGGCGCGCCGGTGCGGCTAATCGACGGCCCGTTCAAAGGCTATGAAGGCAAAGTCAATAAAATTGACGAGGCGCGCGGCAAAATTAAAGTTTTGATTTCCATGTTCGGCCGCGAAACGCCGGTAGAATTGGATTTCTTGCAAGT
>DATDWV010000028.1:0-12935 GCA_035289505.1 Patescibacteria group bacterium
AAAATGCGCGAACCGATTTCTTCGCTACGCCGGCTAATGGCGTAAGCGAACCGGTCGCCTGATCCGCCTAAAATCATCGCCACCGTGTCGTTTGCCTCAAAACCCTCAAACTTAACCGGCGCTTTGACGGCCTGATACCAAACGCCATCAACCTGCCGCCGATGATTTTCCGCAATCTCGGTTAAGTCGTAGTCCTTCGCCAATTTTTTCCACTTCAACTGCCGCGGCAGAAATCCGGACAAATCTTCATCCGGCTCAATTTCGCGGAATTGAATGGGAAACCGGTGGAGCAAAAAATCCAATTCATCGGTTTCCGTTTCCAAAAGGTACATCGCTTGGCTTTCGCCAATCTGAATGCAGACCAGCGTTGGCCGAGCCTCGCCTTTGGCGGTTTTCTTGATCCGATGCACGATACCGATAAACCTCTGCTTCATCATTAGCACACTCCTTATTTAGCCCTTGGGCATTTTTTTTAGTCTTCGCCAGTTAATCCACTTAGACTAATCAGCTAAGACACTGCCTAATTTACCCCGTTAGAAGCCAATGGTTTCTAATGGGGTTTACCCCCATAAAAACGGGGTATTATCAATGAACAAAAGCGAAATTTGGACATTAGGGGGATAATCCACGAAAGACACTTGTCGCTTAGTCCAAATTTCGCAATATTCCATACTAACATAATTTTTTATTCTTGTCAACCATAAAAATTATTAAAAAAGGGCAGGACATCCAAATGATAGTAATTCTGTTCACACTTGAATACTAGTCCTACCTTTATTGTTAAAACAAAGAGCACGAGGGTACACACTATTCCTAGTAAAAACAAAATTGCTTTAGTACCCTCTTTGAAGAGATTAGCTCTCTCCCTCTCCCAAATGGGAGAGGGTAGGGGTGAGGTACCCAAACTCCGTGACCTCACCCCCGCCAGCGGCGTGCAGGCTAACCCTCTCCATAATCGGAGAGGGTTTTTGTTATTAATCACTTTAAAGAAGGTGGGTGGGGCATCGCTATATTAGTAAAAAACAATCCCAACATAGCCCCACCCAAACAAAATAATTATCGGCTAACTCACACCTGCGATAAAATCTCAAAACGAAGATTCACTCATTATTTAGAATCAGCCGAAAAAGAGCAAAAAAATTTGGGGACAAAGGACCATTAGCAACTTAATGCAACCTCCCGCTAGTCCCCCTTAAAAATGTCAGGGTGAGCCACGCAGACTCTAGTGAAAAACACACATAATCCCTATGCTCACCCGCAAAAAGCAAAGTAATGGCAGGAAACAGTTTCGTAATAGTCATTTTATCGTTGTTAACCAATCTCCAAAATCTCGCACTCCATCTCGCCCTTAGGAATTTTAACCACGACTTTTTCGCCGATTTTTCTGCCCAAAAACGCGCGGCCAATCGGTGATTCGTTGGAAATCAAACCCTTGGCCGGATTCGCTTCATTGGAGCCGACAATCGTGTATTGATATAAAGTTTCGCCGCATTTGGCTTTAATCGTTGAGCCAACGGTCACAAAATCCTTATTGCCGTTTTCGCCGATGATTTCTGATTTGTTAATCAAATTTTCCAATTCCGCGATCCGGCCGGCAATAAAGCCCTGCTCGTCTTTAGCATCTTGGTATTCAGCGTTTTCCGACAAATCCCCCAGTTCTTTGGCTCGGGCAATGCGCTCGGCGACTTGCGGCATTTTTTGCTTTTTTAAATATTCCAGCTCCTCCTTCAGCTTGGCTAAACCTTCTTTAGTGAGATAAGTGGTCATAAATTAAATTAAGAAAAATACAGACAAAGCTGTATAGATTTTAAGCATTAAAACTTAGTTTAACTGGCTTATTTTAAATTGTCAAGAAAGTATTATCCACAGCCAACCTGGCAAAAATACTATTTAAATTTCAAATCTAATCCGCCAGCTGGCGGACAAATTCCAAATAAGCACCAATATTTAAAATTCAAAACAAAAATTTTAATGTTTGTAATTTAAATATTTGAATTTAATATTTATTTGGAACTTGTAATTTGGTGCTTTTTATTTTAATAATCTCATAGGCGACAATGGCTAAAGAAACCATCACGTTCAAACTTTGGTTAATACCCAACATCGGCAATTCCACGTTCACATCCGCCAAATCCAAGGCCGCTTGAGAAACGCCGTTAGTCTCATGGCCCACAACCAAAGCTAAAGGCAAATTATATTTTGCTTTTTGAAAATCAAGGCTTTTCGGCGTTTGCTCAATGGCGATAATGTTTATTTTCGGCACTGATTTTTTTAAAGATTTAATCGCCTCAACGGCGGTTTTTTGATATTCCCACTTGACCCATTGCCAAGTGTTCACTGACGCTTTTTTGATTTTATGATTAGGCGGTCTTTCAGTTTCGCCGCAAAGAAAAATTTTTTTGGCCGATACCGCATCAGCCACCCGAAAAATTGAACCGATATTATAAGTGTCCAAAACATTATCCAAAATAAAATAAATTTCTTGGCGTTTAATTTTTTTAATCGCTTTAGGCAAAGGATGGCTGTGCCGCAATTGCCTTGAATTTAATTTAGGAGTGGATTTAATCATTTTCCAAATTACGATTTTGCGCCCACCAATTAATAATCTCGCGCGCCACCGGCAAGGCCACGCTGCTGCCTTCGCCGCCTTCTTCCACCAAAACGGTGACAACAATTCGCGGATTTTCATAGGGCGCGAAAGCGGTGAGCCAGGCATGAGGCGATTTTTGGCTGGACCACTCGGCCGTGCCGGTTTTGGCGGCAACGGAAATCGGCAAATTACCTAATCCCCTAGCGCTGCCAGTCAAAACCGCTTGGCGCAAACCGTGATTAATGATTTTCAAATAATTTTTTTCAATAAAATTCTGATTTATTATTTTCGGCTCAATTTCTTTAACCAATTGATTGTCCGAATCCAAAATTTCTTTGACTAAATGGGGCTGGAAAAGTTTGCCGCCGGAAGCGAAAACTGACGTCCAAGCCGCGACCTGAAGCGGAGTGACTAAAATATCGCCCTGGCCAATTGATAAATGATAAGTGTCGCCAATGTACCATTGTTCATTTTTGGTTTTTTCTTTCCAGTCCTGGCTGGGCAGAAAACCGGACGCCTCATTGGGCAAATCAATTCCCAGTTTTTGGTTTAAACCAAAATTTTGCGCGTACTCTTTAATTTTTGCCACGCCCAAACCCTCAAAGTTACTATAACCGCCGCCGATAATGTAAAAAAAAGTATTGACTGATTCGGCCAAAGCTTTGTAAATATTCGTCCAGCCATGGCCACCGGCTTTCCAATCGGGAAAAAACCAGTTGGAAACACTAATGCCGCCCACGCTGTTAAAGCTCGTATTTTCGTTAATAATGCCCTCTTGCAAAGCCGCCGCGCCAATCACTAATTTAAAAGTTGAGCCCGAAGGATATTCGCCGCTCATCGCGCGGCTGAAAAGCGGGTTATTTTGATCATTAATTAATTTTTGATACTCCTCATTAGACAAGCCGCGGCTAAAAACATTATTGTCAAAACTCGGCCAGCTAACCAAGGCCAAAACTTCGCCGCTGTTCGGATCCAAAATCACCACCGCACCCTTTTTTTTACCATAACCGGACAGAACTTGGCGCAAGCTTTCCTCGGCTTTTTGCTGCAGTGCCAAGTCAAGGGTTAAAACCAAATTTTGACCGTTAATCGGCTTTTGCGAAGCAATCATTTCTTTGGCTTGGCCGGTGGCGTCAACTTCCACCTGTTCTCGGCCATTTACGCCCTTAAGCTCTTTTTCGTAAAATAATTCTAAACCGGTTTTCCCCAAATAATCGTCAATGGAATAATTTTTTTCCAAATAAGTTTGCTTTTGGCTTTCCTCAATTTTGCCGACATAACCTAAAACATGAGTTAAACTTTCACTTGTTTGAGTGGTTAAATAATTTCTCGCGTTTTGAATTTTTAAAATGACCCCGGGATATTGGCTGTTTAAAACTTTAGTCATAATCGCTTGATCTTGATTGAGATTTTCCAAAATAACTTCAGGCTCATAGGAAAAATTTGATTGCTGGATTATTTTTGAATAAATTTCTTCTTCCGCTAAACCGGTAATCTTAGAAATTTGACGGGATATTTCGCGTTGTTCGTTTTCGCCCTTCGGAAGATCAACTGGAATAATCGCCAAAGAATAGCTGGAAATATTTTCCGCCATCACTTTGCCGCTTCGGTCATAAAAAATCCCGCGGTTGGCTTTAATGTCTTTTAAACGCAAACGATTGCCCTCGGCCACGGCCTTAAAATAAGTGCCGCGTATGACTTGCAGATACGTGCTTCGGCCAAAAAGCAGTAAAACGCCAAGCAGTAAAAAAATCAGCCAGAAACGCAAAAAATTCCGGTCTGAAGAAGTTTGGATTGATGAATCGGACAAATTATTTTTCTGCTCGCCAAAATCAACAAAATCATAAGCCTGCTCAAAAAAGGTCTTATCCACCCGATAAGTATTTTGACCGGGAGAAGTTGGCCCAAAAACCGCAAAGGAATTTTTAGTTCTTATTTTTAGATTCATAATAATCAAAAGGCAAAAAAACGTTTCTGATTTTGCCAACCGAATACTGATAAATAAAAAAGATGATGATTAGCATCAATAAATTTAAAATCGGCTGCCAAACTAAATTTTGCCAAAAATGAAATTCCAAAAAAGTAATTGGCCAGCCAAAAATCGTTAAAATCAAAGATAGAATCACGGCTAAAACGCTTTCGCAAATCGTCGCGAAAAATCCCAAAATCAAAAGCGTGTATAAAGATCGGTTAGTGAATAAATTATTAAACAAAAAATTAATGATGATAACCGTTAAGATCAAAGAAATCGTGGCCAAGCCGAAAAAACTCGCGCGGTAAAATTCCAAAAATAAACCGCCGCCCAAAGCCCACCAAAGGCCTTTTTGGTAGCTGATGATAATGGTCACAAAAACGACCAAACTTAAAATCAAATTAAAACTGTTAATTGGCAAGGGCAAAACGCTTAAAAAACTCACCTGGAAAATCGCTAAAATTAAAAGCAAACCTAAATTTAAAATGAAATTAGTCATTGCTGAAATTTTTAATCACCGAAACGACGATTAAATCATCAAGCCGCACCGGCGACTGCAAAGAAATCACCTGAAAAAAATCATTGGGTTCTTTAATGATTCTTGAGACTTGGCCGATGACTAAACCGCGAGGAATATTTGCTTCCAGGCCGGAAGTGGAAACCGTCTGGCCGATTTTTATTTCATCCGCTTGAGGGATAAGATCCATTTTCAAACTTAAGCCGTGCTCGCCGATGACAATGCCTTTGGTCTGCTTTTCATTTTCAATCATCGCGGCAATCCGGCTTTTGGCGTCAGTCACCAGTATCACTTGCGAACTGTTTTTTTTCACCTCAAAAATTTTTCCGATTAAAATTCCGTTGTTGGCAATCACCGCCGAACCCTCAAGAATGCCGCTTTTACTGCCTTGGTCTAAAATTAAAGCCTGAAGATTGGGAGTGGGATTTTTGCCGATTACTCGGGCAAAAGCTCCGGAATAATTAAATTCTTTCAAAAAATTTTGCTGATTGGCCATGGCTTCTAATTCCGAGACTCTGACTTTCAATTTTGAATTTTCCGCCAAAGTATTGCTTAAATCCTGGCTTAATTTTTCGTTTTGCGCGACTAAATCGCCCCGACTAGTTAGATTAGAGTAAACTTTATTAATCTTTGTTCCAAAACTATAAATCGTTTTTTGTCCCGGAGCAAAAATATTAATTAAAAAATTTTCAATTGGCGTGGTGATATTTAGATAATGTAAAAAAATTAGCAGAATAATCGCTGCTAACAAAATTAAAGAAAGCCGGAGGTTTTTTAAAAATTTCCACATATTATATTATCTTGAAATTTTTTCTTCTTGCGTGGATGAAGGAATCGCGACTTCGCGCAAAAGATTTTCATCGTCTAAAATCAAGCCCATGCCGCGCACAGCGCAAGTCAAAGCGTCTTCAATCACTTTCACCGGAATTTTCGTGGCTTTGGCGATAATATCATCCAAACCGTTCAGTAAAGCGCCGCCGCCGGCTAAAATCATGCCGCGCTGATAAATATCCGCGACTAATTCCGGCGGGGTGATTTCTAAAGTGCTTTTAATGCCTTCAACAATTGTCGCCAGTGAACGCTGCATCGCCAAGCGGACTTGTTCTGTCGTAATGATCACTTCTTTGGGCAAACCGGTAATCAAATCCCGACCGCGCATTTTTAATTCAAAATGATTTTCGTTTTCACCGACTTTGCTCGCCGCGATTTTAATTTCTTCCGCCACCCGCTCGCCGATCAACAAATTAAATTCGTTTCTGGCAAATTGGATGATATCCTGATTCATTTTATTCCCCGCGGTTCGTAACGACTTCCAAGCCACCACCCCGGAAAGCGAAATCACGGCGATTTCCGTCACCCCGCCGCCAAAATCAACAATCATGTTGCCTGACGCGTCCTGAATCGGCAAACGCGCGCCAATCGCGGTGGCAATGACATTTTCCACCAAAAATACTTCGCGCGCGCCAGCGGATAAAACCACGTCTTCCACCGCTTTTTTTTCCACTTCCGTGACGTCCAAGGGCACGCCGATAACCACGCGCGGCCTTGGCGACAAGCCAAAACTTTCCTGGTAAATACGATCAATAAAATATTTTAACATTTTTTCCGTGACTTCAAAATCAGAAATAATTCCGTCAACCAATGGTTTGGAAATCGTGATATGCGGCGGAGTTTTGCCCACCATTTTTTGGGCTTCTTGGCCCACGGCTAAAATTTGGCCCGTGCGGTTGCTCACCGCGACAATGGAAGATTCTTTCACGACAATCCCGCGATCTTTAACGTAAATTAAAGTGTTAGAAGTGCCTAAATCAATGGCCACGTCTTTGGCGAATTTTTTAAAAAACCGATTGAATAAAGCCATAATTAACAATTATATTTTGCTTAATTTAGCCATTATTTATCATGATTTATTGACAAAATATATATAATATGCTATGATAATATGTTGCTATTATTGGGATAGCGGCTAACCCCAGGAGGAGAAAGCAATGATGGGGAAAACGATTTTTATAAAAATGCCGGGCGGAAAGCTTAAACAAGAGCGGAATCGCTTCGGCGGGAAAGGCGCGGAGAACCGGAGGAAGGGCGGCGAAATTTTTGATCCGTTCTTTCTCAAGCGCCGGAGGCAAACCGGCCCAACACTCAAGGTTTACCCCCGGACAAATCCCGCGGTTCTGGGATTCGTGGAGGGTGTTGATACGAAAGCGCCACTCGCGGCAGCTTCGTGCAACCGTTGGAACCTTCGCGTTTTGTTCATTAATGGACGGCGGGCAAAACTCGCCATTCACGAAGACGACGAGATTGCCGTTTAAAGCTAACAAGAGACCAGCTTGGGTCCAAAACCCTCCTGGTCTCTTTTTCTTTAGAGAATATCTTAATCTATTATTAACTTACAAACTGAGCCAATAACTCTTTCATTTCTGCTAATTCAGATTTTTTTTCATCTCGTTTTTTGATTTCAATTTTATCCCCGGTTTTTTCTGAAACGACCAAACGATAAGGAATGCCGATTAAATCAGATTCGGCGAATTTTTGACCAGCGGAAATATCTCGCCGATCATCAAATAAAACTTCTTGGCCAGAATCCAGCAATTTATTGTATATCTTTTCCGCGTTTTTTGCAACTTGATTATTTTCGCTCAAAAGCAAAAGATGAAAACGAAAAGGAGCGACGCTTTCGGGCCAAATAATCCCTCGATCATCTCGATTGATCTCAACCACGCTCCCCATTACCCGGCTTGGACCAATACCATAACAGCCCATAATCACCGGTTTAATTTTTCCGTCTTGATCTGAATAATTTAAATCAAACGGTTTTGAATATTTTGTTTTGAGTTGAAAAATATTACCGACTTCAATTGATTTGCCTTCCACGATTTTACCTTTGCATTCTGGACATTTGCTGTTAGCTTTTATTTCGGCGATTTCTTTGTTTTGGGCGTAATGGCATTTTTCGCAATAAAAAATCGTGTCTTCGCCATAAGGCGTTAAAACTTGAAACTCGTGAGAGTATTTGGAAAAAGACCCGCCGGAGGCTTCCGCGACTAACGAATTAAGGCCGCAGCGCTCAAAAATTTTTTGATAAGCCGCCATCGCCTTTTGATAATAATCTACCAAATCTTTCATGGAAAATTCCAAGCCGCGCAAAAGCCCGGACTTGGCTCGCGACTCATTTCTGAATTTATCCTGAATCTGATACAAATAAAGCGGCAGATCTTTATAGGAAGAAACGAATTTCTTCACCAATGGCGTGATAATTTCTTCATGCGTCCAGCCCAGACCGTATTCTTTATGGCTTCGGCCTTCAAGCTGAAACATCACTTCTTTGCCCGGCTCTGTCCAGCGGCCAGTTTTTTCCCATGGCTCTTTGGGCAAAAGCGCGGGCATTAAAATTTCTTGGCCGCCGATTGCGTCCATTTCTTCCCGGACAATATTTTTTATTTTATTCAAAACCCGCAAGCCAAGTGGCAAATAAGTGTAAATGCCGGCGCTTAATTTATCAATAAACCCGGCGCGAGTCAATAAAATCGCGTTAAGGCTAATTTCATCTCTTGGCGCGGCTTTGCTGGTTTTCCCGAAAAGTTTAGATTGCAGCATAAAACTAAAAATTCCTAATTTCTAATCCGCCAGTTGACGGACTAATGTCCCAATGTCCGATTAATTAACTTTTGGTCATTTTACCATTGTTCATTGGGATTTATTTATCCCGCACCTTAATTTATTTTTAAAATGAATACGGGATCCCGCTGTGGCGGGAGAAATTAGAAATTCGTCATTAGTAATTTATTTAAACAATTTCCCCCACAATCCTTTTTTCTTTGATTCCTGATCGCCGATTTCTATTTTCTGATTCTGATTATCCATCTGATTTTTAATCAGCCCTTCCAATCTCTTGCCTTCCGCCTCAACTAATTCACCTTCATACTCGGCGTTATGGGCGTGCGCTCCGGCGTATGACGGCTTTTTTTGATCCAAATGAAGGTTTAAAAATTGTTTTTCGTTTTTGTCTTTTTCCAAATAAACATGAAATCTGGGATAAAAATCATTGGCCAATCTTTTGGTGTAGCTGGTTTGCCGCGTGTGAAAATCATTATGCTCGGCATAGCCCCCCCGTTGCATAAAAATCCTTAAATTAACGTTAAATTCAAAAGGCAAATAGATTTTCATAAGCAAGATAAGCGAGATAAGCAAGATAAGCGAGATAAGGTTATAATACTTATCTTGCTGAAAACTTATCTTGCTTAAAACTTAAAAAAGGCCGCTGATTTTATGCCACCAATTTAAAAAGCCGGAAGAAATTCGGGCAATGTCGCGAAAAGTGACAATAACAACCAAAATCATCAATAAAGCAAAGCCCAAATTGTGCATCGCGGTTTCAAATTTTTGATTAACCGGTTTTTTTCTGACGGCTTCAATCAACAAAAAGAAGACTCGGCCGCCGTCTAACGCCGGAAAAGGCAAAAAATTAATGACCGCGATAATCACCGATAACACGGCCGTAAACTGCATCACGTACAAAAATCCCAGCCGCGCCGCATCGCCCACCAAAGTGGCAATCCCGACCGGCCCGTAAACTTCGCCGATTAATTTTTGGGAAACAACCAAATTGACGATAATCAAATAAAAGCCGTAAATTACGCCGCCAATCATTTTAAAAGTTTCAATCACCCCATAAACTGGCGCGAAATACCAAGGATAAGAAACAAACCCGGTTTGCACCAAAGCCACGCCCAAGCCGCCCCGGCTGATCTGGGGTAAAACCTCAGGCACCACTTGTTTTTCCATTAAATTTTTATCTCGGCTGATAGAAAGAGTGATTGATTGCCCGACTCTTTGGTCAAAATATTTTTGCAATTCTTCAATTTTACTAAATTCGTTGTTATCAACTTTTAGAATCGCGTCGCCTGCTTCCAAACCGGCTTTTTGAGCCGGTGAATCCGCCAAAACTTCAATTATTCTGATTTGGACTTCGCGAACATTGGCTTGCGGAAATAAATTTTGATCGTTGATTAATTGCGGCGAGCCAATGCCTAAATTAATGGAAAGCAAAATCGCCGCCAAAATAATATTCATGGTCACGCCCGCGGAAATTATCCAAATCCGCCGCCAAACGCTTTTGGCGGCAAAGCTGTTTGAATCTTCTGCGTGGCCGCCTTCTTCACCTTTAATTTTGACAAAGCCGCCTAAAGGCACCCAATTAATTGACCAAATTGTATTCGGCGCGGTCTTAGTGCGCAAACCCAAGCGCTGCCAATGCCCGCTTTCATTGCGATAAAAACCGACTATTCTCGGGGGCAAGCCAAGACCAAACTCATCAACTTTCACCCCGTTTTTTCGGGCAACAAAAAAATGGCCCAATTCATGGACTAAAACCAAAAGCCCTAAAACCGCGAAAAATGTCACTAAAGTTAGAATCATAGATAAATTATATTGTCATTATTTCTTTTTCTTTTTTCTCGCCTAAATTTTTAATTAAATCATTGTAATTTTTAATCGCCTCGTCTAATTTTTTCTGCAAATCATATTTATCGTCTTCGGTGATTTCTTTTTGCCGCTCTTTTTTAATCGCTTCTTCGCGGGCCTTATCGCGAATCTGGCGTATCGCGATTCTGGATTTCTCCATTTTTTCACCAACTGATTTTGTCAGTTCGCGCCGGCTTTCTTCGGTTAAAGACGGGATCGTTAAACGAATTTGGGCGCCTTCGTTAATCGGCGTCAAACCCAAACTCGCCGCCATAATCGCTTTTTCCACTTCCTTGATCAAATTGTTATCCCATGGCTGGATAATCAAAGTTCTGGCTTCCGGCACCGAAACCGAAGCTAATTGCTTAAGCGGCATTTTTGAGCCGTAGACTTCAACTAAAATATTTTCCACCATCAACGGATTGGCGCGGCCAATTCTTAACGTGGATAAATCGTCTTTCAAATTATCCAAAATTTTTTCCGCCGCGCTCTTAAATCGATCAAAAAAATCTATCATAATTTAAAAATCAACGGTTCGGATTAAGCAAGCCCAAATAAATTATATTGGTCTCGATTGGATCAATTAATAAATAAGACGCCACCGCGCCACTCGGCAATCTTTTGGTAATCCAATTTTTGCCGCCGTCTGTGGTTTTATAAAAAGTGGAAGCCGTGGAATAATAAATTTCCGCGCTATTTTTTGGGCTGATCGCCAAAGCGTAAATGTCAACACTCGCCGGCGGAGTAATCAAATTAATCGAATTCCAAGTTTGTCCCGCATCATCGCTTTTTAATAACCCGTACTTGGCCGCCAAAAGCAAAGAATTGTCTTTAGTTTGATCAAAAACCAAGCCGCGGAATTCCAAACTGCCCGAATATGGCTTTAAGCCGTCGTTTAAATCGTCCCATGTCCCCCCGGCGTTCGTGGTTTTATAAAGCCCTTTGACCCGAGTGGCCACGTAAATAATGCGCGTGTCTTTGGGCGAAATTAAAATTTTGGTGATTCGATCGTTTAAACGATTGATCACTTGCCAGGTATTTCCCCCGTCAACGCTTTTTAAAATATCTCCGGCGCTGTTACCGGCGTAAATGATCAAACTATTAAATGAATCAATGGCTAAATTCGTCAAAATTTTATCGGCTCTGGTATCCACATAAGTTTCCGACCAGCTCCGGTTGCAGTCAGTGCTTTTTAGAATCGTATTGGCAAAAGTGGCGTAAACCACGCACTTATTTTTTGGATCAACGGCCACGGCTTCAATTCGGCCGTTGCCGACTTGATCGGCTTTGCGCCAGCTGTCAGTGCCATCATAACTGTAAAGCAAGCCCGCCGCGTCAGAAGCGAAATAAATTGCCCGCCGATCTTGGGGGTCAAAAGCCAAATTCAAAACATTAACCCCGCCTAAACTGCCCGTCCCTCCGGAATGCAAAAATAAATTTTTCTCAACCCAGGTGTTGCCTTTGTCAAAAGATTTAAAAACGCCGGCTGTTGATTTGGGCCGAGCGGAACCTAAGCGGATACAGCCGGAAATAATCACCGCCGCTAACAGCAAAAAAATAAAAAACTTGTATTGACCTTTAAATTTTAAAATTTCCGACCAATTAAAACTTTGTTTTTTCATAGTTTTAAAAAGTTAAAACTAAATTCTCCAACGCCAATTTGGGATTAATATTGGCTTCCAAATAACGTTTGGTTAAATTAAGCTGGCGCAAAATTTTGATTAAATCAGCGATTTGATAATGCGCCGCCGCTTGATTTAAATCATTGATCAAAGTCAAATTGCTGATTAAATTCGGCAATGATTTTTTGATAAAAATCAAATCGCGGATAATTTTTGTCCAGTCGTTCAAAATCGCTTTTAAGCCGTCTGAATCGTTTAGCGCCGCCAAATTATCAACTGTTTTAAACCGGCTGTTAATCTCGTTTTTCAAAAGATTAATTAATTCTTTCACCTGGTTTTGAGAATCAATCAAACTTTCTTTGTCGTTTAAATAATTAAGGGCCACCCCCGGCCGGCCAAAAGCCAAAGCCGCTAAAGTCCGAGCTTTTTTCCGATCAATTTTTTGGCTGATTAAATAATTGATAATCGCTTCGCTTGAAACCGGCAAAAAATTGATGACTTGACTTCGGGAAACCAAAGTCCGCGGCAAAAACCAAACACTTTTAGCGATTAAAATAATAATCGTCTTAGCCGAAGGCTCTTCCAAAGTTTTTAGCAAAGAATTAGCCGCTTCCAAACTTAAAATTTCCGCTTCATTGATAATCGCCACCTTAAACGAATCCAGAAACGAACGCAGGCTTAGTTTGCCCTGGAGTTCGCGGACTTGGTCAATGCTGATATTTTTTTTAAGTTTGCCGGTTTTTTCGTCTGTCAGCCGATTCAGCCAAAAAA
>DATDWV010000029.1:0-8816 GCA_035289505.1 Patescibacteria group bacterium
ATCGGCATAATTGAAATGATTATCATCACCGCCTGGACCAAGGTAGTCTCCGATACCAAGGTGATTGCCAGCGGCATTATTACTTTCATCAATATTTTAATTTGGTATTATGTTCTTCAAGTCATCGTTGAAGACATTAATAACTGGCAGCTGGTTTTATTATATGCCCTCGGCTGCTCGCTGGGCACGATTTTAACCACGCTGTTCTTCAAAGGCCAGGAAAAGAAAAATCACTGGCTGACAAAACTAAAAAACCGCTTGCCTTGGTAATCATAGTTGACTAATAACTTTATTTCTGATAATTTACCAATAGATCTTTAAGGCGCGATCAACCCTCGCACCCGGCACATGATTGGAGCCTGTGTTATGCCCTAGCGCAGGTAGTAGTGGTTACCACCCTCCCAAAATTCAGTCATGTGCCTTTTTTTTGTATGCGAAAAATTTTATTTAATGGGGTAAGTTGACAACTCTTTTAAAAAATTAGAAAATGGAATAACCATTAGTTTTAAAAATAATAGAAAAGAAAGGAGGCAATATGCCAAATAATCATTATCCTTTTGAATTACCAGCCTTGGGCTATGCTTATAATGCCCTTGAGCCGTTTTTTGACGAGCAAACCATGAAAATCCACCACACCAAGCATCATCAGGCTTATGTTGATAAATTAAACGCGGCGCTTAAAGATCAGCCGAAATTTCAAAATCAGAACGTAGAAGAATTAGTTTCTAATCTTGCCAGTTTACCAAAAGAAATTCAAACCGCAGTGCGCAATCACGGCGGCGGCCATCTTAATCATTCATTTTTTTGGCTGATTTTAAAAAAGGGTGTCGGCATTGACGGCGAGATTGAATCGGTTTTAAAAAAACAATTCGGCACTTTGGATAAATTTAAAGAAGAATTCAGCAAAAACGCGACTGGCGTTTTTGGCAGCGGCTGGGCCTGGCTGGTAATTAATAAAAATGGCGAATTGGAAATTACCGCAACGCCTAATCAAGATTCGCCGATCACTGAAGGCAAAAAGCCGATTTTAGGCTTAGATGTCTGGGAGCATGCTTATTACCTGAAATATCAAAACCGGCGGCCGGAGTTTATTGAAGCGTTTTTTAATGTCATTAATTGGGATCAGGTTAATCAAAATTTTTTAGCAACAAAAAAAGCCCGTTAGGTTATACAGGCTTTCACTTACGAAACAAAGAACATTTTGCCATCAATTAGCACAAACTGGCGACGGAGAAGCTGACCTAATGAGCCGCCAAAAACAAGGAACACAAGCACTTATCGGTTGGTCATTGATGATAAGGGGAATCAAAATCTCAGTAGATCTTTTCCGGCAACCTTCAACCTCACATTGGCACAAGTTTTCAGTCATTGCTCTCACTCCTTCTCTAACACTATGAACCCAATAGAGACTTTATTATATGCTTAGAACAAATAGCTTGTCAACCGCTCTCGCACCGCACCCAGGCAAATATTGCTTGGGTTTTTTATATTTTAAATAAAGCAGCTTATAAAAATTAAGGTGTTGGGAGTTCGGAGGCAAAAATAAATAATATTAAAAACCAATAAAAAAAGAGCCCCACCTTTTTTTGAAGGGTGGGGAGTATTTTTGTGCCCAAACTTATGGGGGAAGTCTGGGCACCTATCGAGATTAGAGACTTAACTGCGCTTTGAACTGCAACGGGCAGTTAAAACGCAACCTCGGGGTAGGCATAGCGGGGTAGCTACATTAAATCCCTAATCATCTAAATTAATACTAATAAATAATGAATAGAGATGTCAAGGTTTTACCAAAAAGAAGAAGCGGTAGCCATAGGCGACCGCTTCCGTGGAAGGGAACAACGATGCGAGGGAGAAGTAGGGATTTTAGTTTAAGGGTAAGCCGTGGGTCGCCGCAGTTATGTGGATGCCCATCCATACAAGCATGATAGCGGTGAGACAGGCGTGGGCCGTGAGGAACGACCAGATGATTGGCCGCCGAGATTCTTCGACCTCTCCGGTATCGGACAAGTCGCCGATCATCATGAATCCCACGATTTTTTCATTTCCCGTCAAGTGAGAAATGAAGACGACGATCATGCTAATCGTCAGGTACGTGGCGCCAATGACCCCGAGGTACCACATGTTCCCGGTGTCGGACAACGCCTGGGACCAGAAGAAACCGAGACAGAAAGCGCAGTAAATGGCCAAGAGGAAAAACAATACGATCTTATTCATTTCCCAACCCTTTCATAGTTCAACAGGCCAAGTTTGCGGATTATCCACCCTAAAGATTTAGGGCTAAAAGGGAAAATCCCTTTTAACAAACAAAGCCTATTTCAATGTTCAATAAATATATGATAGCATATTTCATTAATTTTGTCAATAGAAATTAATATATTTTATCTAAATTTAGCTATTTTTTAATTTAAACAATCGCTCAAAAGGACAACTTCTGCTATAATTAAATTCATTATGTCCCAATACTACAACGCTAAGCGCACAAGCAACCTTTTTGATCCCAAATCCCTTTTTCCGTTTAAACTCAGCCGGAGCAAAATTGATTTATTCCTCAATTGTCCGCGCTGTTTTTATTTAGACAGAAGAATGGGCATTGGCCAGCCGCCGGGTTATCCGTTTTCCTTGAACTCCGCGGTTGACACTTTATTGAAAAAAGAATTTGATATCCACCGAGCTAAGGGCCAATCGCATCCCTTAATGAAGACTTATGGCGTGGACGCGATTCCATTTTCTCACCCTAAGCTTAACGAATGGCGCGATGCCTTGCGCGCCGGCATCCAATTTTTGCATAAAAAAACCAATTTATTGATTACCGGCGGAGTTGATGATATTTGGATTAATCAGAAAAAAGAATTAATTATTGTTGATTATAAAGCCACGGCCAAAAACGGGGAAGTCAATTTGGACGCGGATTGGCAAATCGGCTACAAGCGGCAAATGGAAATTTACCAGTGGCTTTTCCGCCAAAATGATTTTAAAGTTTCCGATACCGGATATTTTGTTTATGTTAACGGCAAAACTGACGCCAAGGCGTTTGACGCCAAATTGGAATTTGACGTTAAGCTAATTCCTTATCTTGGCGATGATTCTTGGGTGGAAAAAACGATTATTGACGCTGACAAATGCTTAGCCAGCGAGAAATTGCCCAAAGCCGCGGCGGAATGCGATTTCTGCGCTTATCGCAAGGCTAGCCAAGAAGTTGAATGATTCCATTATTGTCATTGCGAGCAATCCGCCAACTGGCGGAGAGCGAAGCAATCTCGAGATTGCTTCGTCGCTCACATGGTGTTCGCTTCTCGCAATGACAAAATACTAAACTTAAAACTAAAGTCGCCAATTTTGGCGATTTTTGATATAATAATTATTATGACTCAGCCCAATTTGACTAAAAATACGACTTATTACACCGCAGCTTTAATTCTCCAAAAAATTCTGGCCTTTATTTATTTTTGGTTTATTTCCAACCGGCTTTTCCCCGGAGAATTAGGCCAATATGTTTTCGCCTTATCTTTCACCACTTTATTTTCCATTTTTGTTGATTTGGGGCTCACGCCGATTTTAACCCGCGAAGCGTCAAAAGATAAATTAAAAGCCAATGCTTTTCTCCAAAGCGTTTTAGGTTTAAAAATTCCTTTGGCGATTTTAACGATTATTGCCGTTTGGATCACGATTACCCTAACCCATCAAAACAGCCAAGTCCAGCTTCTGGTTTATCTGGCGTCAATCATCATGATTTTGGATTCATTTTCTTTGAGTTTTTGGGTGATCTTTCGGAGCCGACACAATTTAAAATATGAGAGCCTGGCCACAATTTTAGTCCAGATTATTATTTTCAGCTTAGGTTTATTCGCTTTGTACAGCACCGGGCAAGTCCGCGATTTGATTTTGGCTTTAATGGCGGCAAGTATTTTCAATTTTGTTTTTGTTTTCAGTTTTATTAAATTCAAACTCAAATTCAATTTACGGCCGAAATTTGATTGGGAAATTATTCGTTATTTTTTAAAAATCCTTCCAGCCTTTGCTTTGGCCGGAATTTTCATCAAAATTTATAACACCAATGATTCAATTCTTTTGGGCTATTTGGCCTCAGACGAAGCGGTTGGGTATTTTGCCGTGCCGGCTAAAGTCGTTTACGCTTTACAGCAAATTATCCCGGCCGCTTTTGCCGCTGTGATTTTTCCGGCGTTTAGCTATTATTACGCCCATGATAAAAATCAATTAAGCGTGTCTTTTGACAAAGCGTTTAATTATTTAACCATTATCAGTTTTCCGATCACCGCGGGTATTATCGCCCTTCTGCCCCAAATCTTAAAATTTTTTTGGCCGGCTTATTTACCCACGCAACAAACGTTTTTTTTAATGACTCTGGCGATTCCTTTTATTTTTTTGGCCTTCCCGACGGGATATCTTTTAAACGCCTGCGATCGGCAAAAAAATACGACCATTAATCGCGGCGTGATTACGGCTTTGGCGGTTATCTTAAATATTATTTTAATTCCCAAATTTTCTTTTTTGGGCGCGGGCATCACTTTTTTAATTACCAATGTCGTCCTCTTATTTATGGATTTTTTCTGGGTGGCAAAAACCATCAAATTAGAATGGGGAATTATTTTAAAAATTGTCAGCAAATCGCTTTTGGCCAGCTTAATCATGGTTTTAGCGGTCAAACTTCTTTTAGGCTATTTTCATTTGATTATCGTGATCGGGTTAGGAGCGCTAGTTTATTTTTTCATTTTGTATCTGGTAAAAGGAGTTAATTTAGCAGAACTAAAAGAATTAAAAAATAAAATTGGCTGAACATTTTTATGTCGTCTGATATTAAAAAAACTTTGTTAATCACTTTGGATTTTCCTCCCAACTTCGGCGGCGTGGCGGCTTATTATTATCATTTTTGCCGGAATTTACCGCCGGATAAAATCGTGGTTTTGGCTCCAGAGCAAATTGGCGCGAAAAATTTTGACCGCCTTAATCGTTTCCCCGTTATCCGAAAAAAAATTTTAAAACAGTTTCCCCAAACTTGGCCGAAAGGCATGGCCGGGGTTTTAAAATTAGCCGCGACGATTAAATGGTTGAGCTTAATTAAGAGCATCAACCAAATCATCAAAAGTCACCAAGTTGAACAAATTATTGCCGGCCAAGTTTTGCCCATTGGCACTTTAGCTTTATTGAATTTTCGGCGCCGAAAAATGCCGTATCTTATTTTCGCCCATGGCTTGGATATTTTATTGCCGCAAAAATATTTACGGAAAAAAACACTTTTGAAAAAAATTCTTAATCAGGCTAAAACCGTGGTCGCCAATAGCCACTTTACCAAAGACGAGGTGATCAAATTAGGCGTTAGTTCGGAAAAAATTATCGTGGTTAATCCTTGTCCGGCAATTATGCCGGAGATGGCAGCGGAACCGCTAATGAATCAATTGCGCAAAGAACTTGATTTAAATAATAAAAAAATCCTGCTTACTGTCGGCAGATTGGTTGAACGCAAAGGCCATGACTTTGTCATTAAATCTTTACCGAAAATCATTAAAGCCGCGCCTAACGTGTTTTATCTGATTGTCGGTGATGGACCAGAGCGCCAAAGATTACAAACCCTGGTTAACGAATTAAGCTTAGCCGATTACGTTAAATTTGTCGGCCGCGCCAGCGAAAACGATCTGGCTTGCTTTTATTCTTTATGCGATATTTTCATTATGCCGGCGCGTGAATTAGCCAATGGCGACGTGGAAGGTTTTGGCATCGTTTATTTGGAAGCGAATTTATTCGGCAAGCCGGTTATCGGCGGCCGCAGCGGGGGAGTCGGCGAAGCGATTATTGGCGGCAAAACCGGCTTACTGGTTAATCCGTTAAATCAAGTAGAGATCACTAAAGCCGCGATTCATCTTTTGACTGATGACGCCTATGCCCAACGCCTTGGCCTGCAGGGATTAGAGCGCGTCAGTAACGAATTTGATTGGCCCAGTCAAGTGGAAAAAATTAAAGAAGTACTAAAATAATTCCACTATGCCCCAAATCAGCATCATCATTCCCGTATATAACGCTCAAAAAACTTTGGTGCAATGTTTGCAAAGTATTTTTAACCAAAGTTTTAAAAATTTTGAAATTATCGCGATTAATGACGGCTCAACTGACAAAAGCCAAAAAATTCTCACTCAATACCAAAATAAAATCACCATTGTTAATCAATTAAATCAAGGCGCGGCCAAAGCCAGAAATGTCGGGGCAAAATTGGCGCGCGGGGAATATATAATATTTTGCGACGCTGATATTATTTTAAACAAAAATACCCTTAAAACAATGTTAGAAAAATTACAAAAAAATCCAAAGACTTCATATGCCTATAGCGCCTTTAAATTCGGCTTTAAAATTTTCAAACTCTGGCCTTTTTCCGCCAAAAGATTAAAGCAAATGCCCTATATTCACACGACTTCTTTGATTCGGGCCAAAGATTTTCCCGGCTTTGATAAAAATCTCAAACGTTTTCAAGATTGGGATTTATGGCTGACGATACTGGAAAGAGGAAAAAGGGGAATTTACATTCCAGAAGTTCTCTTTACGGCTAAATCCGGGGGCACAATGTCAACTTGGCTGCCTAAAAGTTTCTACCGCCTTTTTCCTAAAAATAAAAAAGTAAAGGAATACCAAGCGGCGGAGAAAATTATTAAAGCAAAACATAAATTATGAAAAAATCAAAGCATACAAAATTTTTAGATTTTAGATATTAGATTTTATATATTTTATGCTTTCCATTATCATCGTTTCCTGGAACGTCAAAGGTTTACTCAAAAAATGCCTGGAATCAATTTTTCGCAATCAAAATGATTTGGCTTTGGAAGTTTTTGTCGTTGACAACGCCTCAACTGACGAAACGTCGGAAATGGTAAAAAATCATTTCCCGCAAGTTCAACTGATTAGTAACGAAAAAAATTTAGGCTTTGCCGCGGCCAATAACCAAGGGATTAAACAAGCTAAAGGGGACTATTTATTGCTTTTAAATCCGGATACGGAAATTGTCGGCAGCGCTTTAAAAACCGCCATTGATTTTATGAAATCAAATCAATTAATCGGCGTTTGCGGGGTTAAACATCTTAATCCCAACGGCACTCTCCAGCCGTCCATTAGGCGCTTCCCGACTTTCTGGCCGATATTTTTAACTTTAACCAAGCTCGCCAGAATCTTTCCTAATTTACCGGCGATAAATAAATATTTAGCCAAGGACTTTAATTACAGCCAAGCCCAAAGCGTTGACCAAGTCGCGGGTTCATTTTTTTTAATTCACCGCCAAGTCATTGAAAAAATAGGTTTATTAGACGAAAATTTTTTTATCTGGTTTGAAGAAGTGGATTTTTGCCATCGGGTGATTAAAGCGGGCTGGCAGGTCTGGTACACGCCCAACGCTTCAATTATCCATTATGGCGGCCAAAGTTTTAAACAACAATTTACCTTGAAAAAACAATGGCTTTTTTTCAAAAGCGCGATTAAATATTTTCAAAAATATGGTTTTTCAATTAAGCCAAAAAACCTCTTATTTTAGATATTAAAACCAATGGAGGAAATCAAATGAAGAGAATACTCTTGTTTCTGACTGTCCTTGCGGCGGTAGCGATCTTCTTTACGATGACGGCCGACGCGACGTCCGCGACCTCGAATGCGGGCATCACGGCCAGTACTACGTTCAACCCGGTCATCACCGCCGCTTATGAGATGGACAACACGGCGACCACCGGCACGAACATGGACGGGAACCTTCTGAACGCGGCCAATGCGACGCCCACTGACGGAAATATGGGCATCACGGCCAACAACTTCACGGCGTATATAGCAAACGCGACGGCCCCGAACAACATGGCCTTTGAACGGAGGGCAGTGACCATTTCGGCGAACCTGAGAACGCTGACGGCGGCCAACTTCCGCGCCGGGATCAAGGTCGGCCCGACTTGGGTCTAACTCGCAGTAGCGGGTAAATAGCCCAAACCGGGAAAATCGAACATTAACACAATCCCACTCAAATGGTTTAAGCGATGAACCAGACATTGCTGAAGACCTGCGAGTGGGGTTCTTTTTTGACAAAGAAACAAAATTTTGCTAAATTCAAATTATAGATCGATCTTTTTTGCAACAAGTTCAATCCTTAGTTTAACCCTCTAACCGCGAAAGGAGGGATCACCCATGATGTCATTTTATGACATTAGCGTCTGTCTGATTTCAGACGGTCGATGCCGAATCAGGCAGGCATGCACGGAAAGGAGGTGATCCAACATCTTACTGGGAAAGGAGGGATTTCGCACCTTCAAATTTGTTTATTTGGGTTTATACCACCCCCCGAAAGGCCTCCGCTTTAAATCGTCATCAAGTTAAAGTGGGGGCATTTTTTAATCTTGACTTTTACCAAAAATAATGTTAATGTTTATTTAATGAAGGCGCTCTTTGTTATTTTTAGCCGAATAAATTGATAAGCCAAAAACTGGAGGAGGGTTGGTAAGATGATAAATCTTATTGATGTTCAGTGTCCTCATTGCGGCGCTAATGGCCAAATAATGTTCCCGCCTATCGGCGCGATCATTATCGGGCCGTGTCCTCAATGTAATGAGTACGTTGTCATTTTTTGCGGCCAGTGTCTCGCAGTTGATAAAAAAATACTAAATTCTGGTCAAAGAAAAGCGATTGAAGAACACCTCTTCATGGTCTTAAGTGATTTTATCAGAGATCGGGTAGAGGATATCACTAATGATATAGTAGGTTCCGAAAATTCAGCAAGTTCTGAACAAAATGATTCAACTAATTTACCATCAAAGAGAAAAACAGCTATCACTGAAAGTGAT
>DATDWV010000030.1:0-2614 GCA_035289505.1 Patescibacteria group bacterium
CTAAACCTACCACCCCAAGCTTTAAGGCAATATCCAAGTATCCCCACTCAAAAGCGTAAGTCGTGTAAATCCCGTCCGGATGAGTTTGCAAAATTCTAGGATCACGGCTTTCGTAAGTTAAAGTTTTGCCAAAGCCGTAGCCAAAAATCAATTTTTGGAAAATCGCCTCGCTTAAAGGTTTTAATTGATTTAAGCGGCTGATGCCAGCGGCTTCTTGCGGCAAATTTTTAAAACGTTGGGCCACCAAATTGCCGGCATAATTGCCGGTGATTAATTCAATCAAATAAAATTGACTAATTAATGAAAAGGCAATAATCGCGGTGATCAAGGCGATTTTTTTTATTTTGATTTTTGCCAGCCAAATTAAAATCACGATTAAAAAAATTAAAGCAACAAAGGCGCCAACCCAATAACTTCGCGATTGGCTGATAAAAATCGCCAGACTGGCCAAATAAATATAAATAAAGTGAGGCGTAAATTTTTGCCCGCCCTTAATTTTAAATTGATTGATTAAAAAAAATAAAACGATCAAAAGGCTGATTAAAACATAGACGTGGGATTGGAAAAATACGCGAAAGAGCGTGCCGGAAATATAAGTGACTTCCCCGACGCCGCTAGCGCGAAGCCAATGGTAAAACCAGCCGCCAACGCCGGCAAAATTTCGGGAAAACAAAAATAAGACAACAATTGTTTTTAAAGAGAGATAACTCGTCGCCGCCAGAAGGATTTGAAAAATATTTTCTAAAATTTTTTGATCTTTAATGACTGTTAAAAAGACCGAGATCAAGGCAAAATAAAGCCAAGCATTGGCGTCGAAAAAAACGTTGGTCAGGTTGTTATTTGTCAAGCCGTTGACAATGCCGAATAAGATAGCAGTATAGAGTAAAAAATAAATTAAACTTTTAGCTGTTAGCTTATCCCGCCACATATTTTTTATGGAAGGCGGGATCCCGCCTTGGCGGTGATAGCTTTTAGCTTTTAGCCTTGAAATATAATTTTGAGATTTTACGATCCAAGCACCTAAAATCACTAAAAACAACCCCATTCTAATCGAAATTGTTAAGCCATTAATATTCAAATCAAAAAGATGGCCTTGGCCGCCAATAAATAATTCAGCCAATAAAAGATAAAAGCCGTATTCCAATTTCATTAAAGAAAGAATTAAAGTCAATAAAATAATAATCAAAAAAACCGCCTGATTAAGCGGTGGCAGTAAATAAATCGTCAAAGATAAAAGTTCAGCCAAAATAATCAATAAAAATGTCCATTGGAAAGTTTTGCCAAAAAAATTTAGCGTCATAGTTAATTTAATAACTTTTATAGTTTAACGGAATTTTTAAAATAAGTCAACCCCGTGTATAAGTCCACCCAACTTTGCACTCTTGAGGCAAATTAAAGTTATTAGGTTGAATTGACATAATGAATTGTAATGGCGAAAGCTTGTTTTGAAAAGCCCAATGAACTCTTTTGGTATTGTACCAGATCAAGTAATTAATTACTTTGTTGTTAAAAATTTCGGGCATCAGCAGATCATTTTGGTGAAAATCAATGAATTCATCCTGAATGGTCCGGTTAAACCTTTCTAAGTGAGAATTCATTTTTGGCGTTCTGGGGTAGGTGTGATAGTGGGTCAAATGAAGCGCTCTCAGTTTTTTAGAAAACTCTTTGGCAAATTCCGAGCCATTGTCAGTTAAGACAAAGTCAATGGGAAAAGGAAAGATTTTAAGGCAGAGTTCAAAAAATTCCTTGGCGGCCAGCGAGGCATGAGACTTGGTACTCCAAGCGAAACTAAAACGGGTGTAAATATCTTCAAAAGTAATGACATAGCGACGGTTGCCGTTAAGATGTTTTTCGATGGTATCTAAGGCAACTAAATGGCCAGGGTACTGAGCTTTAAAATCCTTAGGTTTTCTTAAGACTTTTACTCTTTTGGTGATTTTAACCTTGCCAAAGTGAGAGACTTTTTGAGGAAAGATTCTTAGACCACCCAAATCTTTAATTAAGCGACCAATGGTAGAAATTTTAGGGCAGTCTAAATTATTGGCCTGGCAGAATTCCAGCAATTCAGGGTGGAGTTTGTCTTTGCCGAGGTTTGGATGTTCCCATCTTAAGCGTTTGATCTCTGCAATTACTGCTGTTGGCCATAACCGTTTCCTCTTAGTCTTAGGGGCTTTGGATTTTTCATTCAAGGCTTCTGGCTTACTGCCACCTGTCTTAAACTGCTTTTTCCAATCAAAGAGAGTTCGTCTTTTCACCTTAAAGGCTTCGAGGGTGGCGTCTAGGCCATACTTTTGCCAAAAGGCTAAGACCCTGGCTTTATGAAGAGCTTTTTGGGTAATCATATACCGGTATCTTAAGCCATAATCGTAAAGGGTCAAAAAGCCTTTGACGCCGGTATATTTACAATGGATTTTGCTGTAATACTCCACAAGGTTGTGGCCTCATGGAGTGCAATATGTATGTGAACTTATGCATTTAAAAATTCGACCTATGAACTATTGTAATATTGCCAAAAAAATATTTTTGTGCTATATTTATCCTTTGTTAGCAAAAAATTTTTTGCTAAATTTAATTTCAAAAAATTAATCAGGTTATTAATGAATCATCAAGAAAT
>DATDWV010000031.1:0-4968 GCA_035289505.1 Patescibacteria group bacterium
GGGCATTCCAAATCAGAGTATTCGACGACAGAAATTTTGGCGTTGCGATTGCCGCGGATCCAGTCTTGATCAGTAATCGGCGCCATTGCGCCGACGCGGCCTTGAGACGGCTGCGGCGCCGGTGCGGTTGGTTGCGGAGCAACATTCGCTTGAGTCGGCGCGGTTTTTCCGGTTGTGGCATTTAAATTGTTTCCTTTCAACAAAATACCAAGCAGGATAAAAAAGCCAATCATAAACATGACCGCCAGCCCGGCACCGAGGCCAATTAAGAAACTGATTTTAGGGGAGAAGTGAGGGAAAGTTTGGTTGGTTGATTCATGATTCATATAATTATTGTTAATAATTTTAATATTTAAAAAACGAGCGGTTTTTTTACTTCATTTTTCAAAATGAAAATGTCAGCAAAAAATTTTAGCTCGTTTTGATGAAAATTTTATGGTAAAGACGCGGGTGCAGAATACCTTGAGAAAATATTTTGAGAAGATAATAAGGAGGCATGGAAAGCGAATCGCTTTTTTGTCTTTGCCGAATATATTCGGCGCCAAACAACACCCCAATTAAAAACAATCCCCCGTAAATCTTAAACGCAAAAATAATTTTTAGAATGTTAAAAGAATAATTTTCAGGAGTAGTTTTTATTTGGGCTATTGTCGGGTATTGTTGTTTTAATTCTCTACAGCATTCAGTTAGGGTCATTATCTCATCGCTGAAATTTGAAATTATTATTGAAGGCAATAAATTAGAATAGTGCAAAGAACTGGAACATGATAAAACTGCGCCAATAACAAAAAGGCCAAGAATAAGAAAGGCAGTTATTTGGTGAAATTTTGTTATCGTAAAGTCGGACATAGTGATAGTATAACAAATGATTATCCAGGCAGCAAGGTTAAAAAAATTTTTTAATCAAGGAATCCCAAATAATCAGGCCGCTGAAAAACCCGAAAAAACAAAAGATGATTAAAATAATTATTTTTCTGATTAATGTTGGTCTGAAATCTTTCGGCAGATTTTTTTGATTCAGCCAATAAACCAAGCCGATATGGACAAACATGGCAAAAGCGTTTAAAATCGCGCCTAAAACAATTAAAAAGCGCGGCTCATAAACATTAAAAAGAAATAAAATCACGCCCGCGATTATAATAAACCAAAGAACCGTGTAATAAATCTTTGATAAATTAATTTGTTTTTCTTGATGTTTGATTTTTTTTAAGGCGATATTTTCGGCGATGATGCGCGAGGCGGAATCTAAAATGCCTAATTGGGTTTGAAAAAGCATGACGCCTAACACCAGCAAAAAAAGCGAGCCTAGGGCGGGAAAAAATCTTTGGCCGATTGTCAAGCCTTCATTAATGACAAAATTAATCCCGCTGGCGTTATTGGTTAAGCCAAAAGCCGTGTTATAAGCCAACAGCATTAAAAGCAAAATGGCAATTAGGCCTAAAAGCCAAAAAATCAAAAAATGTTCTAAATTAATTTTTTTCCACCAAGCGGAAAAATTTTTAGTATTTTCTTGAGTTAAGGCAAAATTTTTTCCGCTTAAATCAATTTTTTTTTCGCCCAGCTGATGAAACAACCCTGTTATTTTTTGGGAGTATTTGCCCATGCCATAGCCCTTTTCTTTAATGTAGATGGATTGCGTTAAATTTAAATTGCCGCCAGCGCCTGAATAGGCAAAAGCGGCGAAAAAAGTCGCCAAACTGATGCCGACTGGTAAAAAATTATAGCCAGTGCCCAAACCGATTAAACCGTTAAACAAAGCAAGCCAATCCGACCAATCGGTCAAAAATAAAGTTAAAATGACAATAAAAGGAATGCCTAAAAAAATTATAGTTTTTGTGAATCTTTCCACCAAATCATAAACGGTTTTGCCAATGCTTAAAATTAAGCCAATCAGTATCAGTAAAAAAATGGCGAGCCACTTAAATTGATTAAAACCGAAAACAAAAGCGAATACTTCGGCGGCCGCGGCAATAATTCCGGGCAGGCCAAAGCCGATAAAAGTTGAGACAATAAACCAGTAGGCCGACCAATTAAAGATTTGGTTTAAGCCGACAAAAACGCTTTCGCCTTTAACCAAGGCATAGCGCTCAATTTCCATGTTGATAAAATATTGAAAACTAATGCCTAATAACGCCGCCCAAGCCAAGCCCAAGCCGTAATTAGCCGTCAGGTAAGGCCAGAGAATCACTTCGCCCGAGCCCAAACCAAGGGCCAATAAAATAAAACTTGGCCCTAAAATTTTTTTAAGCGGAATCGGAGCGGGAAATGGTTTTAGTTCGGAATTTTCCATAACTTAGAGTCCTTCGCCTCTGATAATTTTAAATAAAGAAAGAAAAATTATTTTTAAATCAAAAAATAAAATAGCTAAAGAAGAATGAGTGCGGCAGAAATTAACGTAATAGTCGTCTAAGCCGCGATCGCGGCCAGGATATTTTTGATGATGGCCTTTGGTGATTTGAACCAGACCAGTTAAACCGGCTTTAAGCACTTTTTTACGATAAATACCTAAATTGATTTCCCGCTCATAGCTGGCCGGATTCCAAGGCCGAGTGCCAACTAGGCTCATTTCCCCGCGCAAAACATTAATTAATTGGGCTAATTCATCCAAGTAAAATTTTTTAATAATTTTGCCCACCCAAGTTAAATTTTCTTTTTTGATTTCCAAAGCTTTGGTGTGGACAATGCCGATTGCCCCCAAAGCTTGTTTAATCGCTTCAGTTTTAAAAATTCTGATTTTATAAAAATTAAAAGGCCTCCCTTGGGAAATTCTGATTTCTTTATAAAAAAACGGTCCGCGGCAATTCGGCCGAAACAAACCTTCTAATTTCATTGCTAAAAAAATAATTAAAAATACAGGGGAAATAATTATTAACCCGGTTAATGACGCAAAAAAATCAAAAAGCCGTTTGGCTAACGGATAGGGGACAATTTGGTCGATTTTGGTCGCGGTCAAATTCTGGTCAGTTGCGATTTCCATTATTTAATTTTATACCAGATAACCGATTTGCGCAAACCACTTTGATTTTTTAGAAATATTAATATTACCTGTATCCTTGACAAATGATAAAATAAAGAGTAAACTTTTTATTATCACGTTTCGCACATTGTCTTAATTAAGGGAGGGCTATCAAGATGACGCTTGACTCACTGCGCGAGCCAATTACGGGAAAAGAGGCGAAGTTGGAGGCAACGTTTCGGCTGACTTTTAACCGGCCAAAGTTTGCGATAGAGGTTAGCCCGGAAGCACGGGCAAACCAATTGCGCTTAATTTTGCAGGAGCAAACAAAAATTACGGCCCGGTGCATTAAAGCCGATGTCGTTATTGGTCAGGGTAGAGACAAAGAAACATTTTGCATTACTTTTCGCGCACCACAAGATCATCCGATCGCGGAGCAATTAATTACCGAGGCAATTAATCAAATGAATCCGGAAAAACTCAAAGAGATTGTTTCTGACGGCACTGGCCTTGATCCGCGTCGGATTAAAACTGAAAAGGAAGAAGCCGAAGAGAAAGCATAAAACTATTGGTTCAGGTCGTGTTCGTAGTCAGAAATTTTCTGGCTACGTTTTTTGTCTCTTGACCCAGCTCTTCGCGAACGGGGTTGACAGGATAATTTAATTTCGCTAATCTTATACCAAGAGACAAATTTAATCAAAATAGCGCACCAAATGCGCTTTTTTGTTTAACTAATTCATAACCTAATTTTGATGGCACAAAATCAGAATCCGGACAAGCTCGGCGCGCTTTGGGTGAATGAGCCCAAAAATGAGCGCGGCCCGGTTTTGACCGGCGAAATCAACGGCGTGCGCGTCGTGGCTTTCAAAAACCAGCGGTGGAGCGAAGCGGATCAGAAAAAACAGCCGCTCTATCACATTTTGAAATCTACGCCAAAAGGCAAAGATTAAAAATTTTAGGCCTTTAATTAAAGCAAAACCCCGCGGCCGCGGGGTTTTGCTTATTAGTAAAAAACTTAACAACTAAACATTAGGCAAAACTAACGTGATCAAATAAATAATCGCGACGCCGACCAAAAGCCAAATGCTGTGAATCACGATTAAATTACGATTTTTTTCATGATACAATTCGGGAATTAAATCGGCAACCGACAAATAAATAAAATTACCCACCGCCACAGCCACCATCACTGGAATTAGGTGTTCAAAATTTTCGCCAAAAAAATAAAATATCACCGCTCCGCCAATCGCGGTTGTGGCCACTAAAACATTAAAAAAAATCGCTTTTATTTTATTTAAGCCGCCGTAGAGCAAAACACTGAAGTCAAAAATTTCTTGGGGAATTTCATGAAGAATAACGGCAATGGTGACTAAGACGCCGGTGTTAAAATCAAGTAAAAAAGAAGCGGCAATTAGAAAACCGTCAATTATATTGTGCAAAGCGTCGCCGATTAAATTAAGAAAAATAATGCCATGTTTTTCTTCAATGTGATCGCGCAAATCATCGCTGCAGTGATGCCAATGAAGTATTCTTTCCAAAAGAAAAAACGCCAAGATGCTAAGCAAAATAACACCGGAAATAAAACGCGGTTCAAAAACGCCTTCGGCCTCTTCAATCGCTTCCGGCAGCAAATCAAGGAAAGCCACGGCCAAAAGTGAACCCGCGGCCAAGCTAATTAAAGATTTAAGGCTGAATCTTTTGGCGTTATTTCTGAAGATCAATAAAATACCGATTAAGGAGACCAGGCTGACAAGAATTGTGGCGATAATTATGGGTAGAAGCATAAATTATTTTTAACATAATTAAAAAATAAATGCAATCTGCTTGCATTTATTTTAATTATTTTTTCATTTCCCTTCATATGCCCGCTGGAGCGTTTCCAGATCAATTTTTTTCATTTTTAGAAAAGCTTGCGTGATCTGAGCGATTTGTTCGGGAGTGCCTTTTGCCATCATTTCATTCATCGCGGTGGGAACAATCTGCCAGGAGAGGCCGTATTTATCTTTAAGCCA
>DATDWV010000032.1:0-2611 GCA_035289505.1 Patescibacteria group bacterium
AAGTGGCGGTCGGCGCCTTTTTTAACGGCAAAGAATTCATTTATCCGATTAACGTCAATTTTGAACATAAAAAATTTTTTCCCGGCGATTTAGGGCCGTATACCGGCGAGATGGGGACAAGCATGTTTTGGAGCACGCCTAATCGGATTTTTAATGCGACCTTGAAAAGAATGGAACAAAAATTAGCCGCCGAAGGCTATGTTGGTTATATTGATCTGAATTGCATCGTCAATAATTATGGGATTTATCCTTTGGAATTCACTGCCCGGTTTGGCTACCCGACCATCAGTATTCAGCAGGAAGGTATTTTAAACCCGATCGGTGAATTTTTTTATCAATTAGCCAAAGGCGATTCAATAAAATTAAAAACTCGAAGCGGTTTTCAAATTGGCGTGCAGGTAGTGGTGCCGCCATTTCCTTTCCACGACAAAAAAACCTTTGAAGTTAATTCCAAAGATGCGGTAATTATTTTTAAAAAACCGAACCGGGAGGGAATTCACATTGAAGAAGTTAAACAAATTAATGATGAATGGCTGGTGACCGGAACTAATGGCTGGGCTTTAACCGTCGTTGGCATCGGCTCAACCATGAAACAAGCGCAAGCCCAAGCTTACCTCCGGATAAAAAATATTTTGATTCCCAATATGTATTATCGAACCGATATCGGCGATCGCTGGTTTGAGGACAGTGATAGACTTCATAATTGGGGGTATTTAAGAGAAAACTAAGAAAGGGAGATGATAATGAAAAAAATAAAAACTAAAAAGAGATTATCGGCACGTCAAGGGGCGCTTGGGAACATTAAAAACACTTATTGCCGCCTGCGGTCGTCAAAAATCAGCGGCATCGGCGTTTTCGCGGTCCGCGATATTCCGGCTGGAACTAAGCTCTTTAGAGGGGTCCGGCCGCAAAAGTGGTATCGGTTTAAAGCGGCAGAATTTGCCAACGCTGATTTTGGCGTTCGGCAAATGGTAGATGATTTTTTTGTCGTGGAAAAAGACGGCACCGTGTTAGTCCCAAGATTTGGCCTGGACGGGATGGATATTTCTTTTTTCCTGAATCATTCAAAAAGGCCGAATGCGGAAACTCGAGATGAAGGTTTTACTTTTGTGGCCAAGCGCCGAATCCGGCGGGGGGAAGAAGTGACCGTTGATTACGGCACTTACGATTACAAATATCGTTAGCTAACTTAGATTTCCGATTATCCAGTTATTTAAGACGGCCGGTTTTTATTTTGTTTAAGAAAGTGTTATAATTTAAAAGTTAAATCTGGAAGTTCAGTTTTAGTCTCTAAGTGTCTGACCTAAAACCTAACAACCTAATCATCATATGAAAGTGCTAATTTTAACGGCAACCTTAATAGTTGAAGGGGTTTTGCTGGTTTTAATTTTAGCTACCTTAGTCATTGGTTTGTTGGGTATTTTTATTCCGCTTTTGCCAGGTTTGCTTTTGGTGGGCGTGGCGGCCGGGCTTTATTCTTTAATGGTCAAAAGCGATTACGGCAAAATTACCCCGCATCTTAATCGCTTTTTTTTGAAAATAAAAAACAGAATTTTTAATTTAAAATTAACTCATAAAATTATGGAGCTGTTTTTAAAAATTAAAAATCGGAAAAAGGAAAAAATTAAAAAGCAGATTTGGCGCTATGGCTTAATGCTGCTTGGCTTTAACGCGATTTTAATTTTAGCTTTTATTTTAAGTTTTATCAGTTTAATTATTTTATCCGGCTTAATTAATTTATCGGAAATTTTAATCGCCCTTATTCCTATTTTAGTGGTTTTTATTTTTGCCGGCGGCAGCGGCATTGTTTGGTATCGTTTCGGCCAGTTTTTAAAAGAGGTTTTTAAAAAGAAAAGAATTTATTATTCAACTTTAACGGTCGTTATTTCTTTAATTCCGCTTTTGGCTTTTTTAATATTAATATCGGCGATGACTAACCTTGCCAATCCGCTGGCGCTGCTGGTTTTTTTCGGCATTTCCTTGATGGTGGCTTTAGCGGCGGCTTTTGAACTTTTAGTCGTTAATTTAGGAGTTCTAACTTAGTATTTTAGCATTTATGTTTTTAACGATTAAAGGTAAAGTAAAAACCGGCCAGAAACGAGGGAAAAAATTGGGTTTTTCCACGATCAATATTCCCGTGCCCAAAAGCCTTAAAAGCAAGAGTTGGGGTATTTATTTTTCTTTAGTGAAGATTGGGGAAAAGATTTATCCGGGTGTAACTCATTTAGGACCGGTTAAGACATTTAGTTTGCGTCCGCCGACCTGTGAAACTCATCTTTTAACCGTCAAATCAAATTTATACAATAAAACCGTGGAAAAAAAATTAATTTTTCGCTTTCGCGAAGTAGAAAGGTTCCCCTCAATTCGCCAATTAAAAAAACAAATTAAAAAAGACATTCAAATGGCGAGAAGATACTTCGGTATTTAATTCAAAATTCAAAATCACAAATCCCAAATAAATTTCAATAACTAAATCAAAAACAACTTAAGTCATTGCGAGGAGTCCCGCGGCCGCGGGACGACGAAGCAATCTCTGGATTGCTTCGGTCTCCGCCAACTGGCGGATCCCTCGCAATGACAAAAGAGATAATCATTTGGGATTTATTATTTT
>DATDWV010000033.1:0-4267 GCA_035289505.1 Patescibacteria group bacterium
GCGAAAAGAATAATTAATGAAAAGACATTCATACCCCCTAAAGAATTTATTATATTTGATGGCCAAAAAGGAGAAGAATATGATGCTGTTTCTGATGTAGTTTTCAGTCCGGACAGTAAGAATTTTATATATTCAGCCAAAGATGGTGCAAAAAATGTAATTGTTTTTGATAATAAAAAGACAGAAACTTGCTACGGTTTAATTGATAATATCCACTTTAGCGAAGATGGCTCTAAGCTTATTTATAATGCTATGGCGGGCCAAGAAATATGGCTGGTAGTTGATGGTATAAGTGATGGCATCTCTCCTTGTGAAAAAAAAGATTTTAAGCCGCTTATAAGTCAAAGGCTGGAAGTGTGCAATAAAATTGCTGATTTATCGGCTAAACAAGCGTGCTATTTGGATTATGCCAGAGAAACCGGTGACTATTCTATTTGTGAAGATCAAATTTTTGATCAAATAAATAAAGTTGTTTGTTATTCTAATGCTGCTACAAAAGCGGACACTATTGTGATTTGTAGTTATGCTAAAAATCAGGATATTATGGACAAGTGTTATGCTGCCGTGCCTCCGGGTATAAATCATAATATTAATCGTTGTGATCAAGTGCAAAATCCGGAAAGTAAAGACACTTGTTTGTTAAATGTTGCGATTACCAATAAAGACAAAACTATTTGTGATAGCTTGGTTACTCAGCGTGATCCTTGCTATAGTAATGTTGCGATTGCAAAAAATGATTTGTCATTGTGCAATTTAGTAAAAGAAGATTTTTTTAAGCAGAGTTGCATTAAATTAATTAATCAAGTAAACAAGCAGTAATTATTAGACCAAAATTTTTAGACTTATTCATAATTATTAAAAAATATGCAACAATTTATTGAGCAAAATTTATTGTGGGTTTTGCCGATTTTGCTGGTCTTGGTGATTTGGTCAACGGTTTGGAAAGGTTTGGCGCTTTGGCGCGCGGCCAAGCTCAATCAGCCAGTTTGGTTTGTCGTGCTTTTGGTGGTGAATATGGTTGGAATATTAGAAATTCTTTACTTGTATATTTTCAGCAAGAAATCAGCTCGTAAATAATTTAAATAAATGGCGGTGAATCAATACTCTGCTAAAACTAACGACGAAGTTATTCGTGAATTTGCCAGTGATTTTAAAAATGGTTTAAGTCAGAAAGAAGCCGAGGCCAGAATTAAAAAATTTGGCCAGAACGAAATTAAGGCTGAAGCGCTTAGTCCTTGGCGGATTTTAATTCGGCAATTAAAATCATCTTTTATTTATCTTTTAATCGGCGCCGCGCTCCTGGCGTTTTTTTTGGGTCAATTTTTAGACGGCACTCTAATCTTGATTTTTATTTTAATTAATGCTTCTCTTGGCTTTTATCAGGAATACCGCTCGGAAAAAACTCTAAGATTATTAAAAGAATATATTGTTTCAAACGTTAAAGTTTTAAGATCAAGCGAATTCCAAGTCATTGATAAAAAAAATTTGGTTTGCGGCGATATTATTGTTTTGGAAACCGGAGACCAAATTCCCGCTGATGTCAGATTTTTGGAAATTTACAATGTGTCGGTTGACGAATCAATTCTGACCGGCGAATCGAGCCCGGTTTATAAACAAACAAAGCCTGGCGGAAACCAAGCCGGAGAAAAAACTTCAGCCGAAAATTTGGGCTTGGCCGGCACGACGATTGTTTCGGGTAAAGCCAAGGCAATTGTCATTGCCACCGGTGTCAAAAGCAGTTTTGGCAAAATTAGCGCTTTAACTTTAGGCACGTCGCGGGTGAGCAATTTTGAAAAGGATTTGAAAAGATTTAGTTCTTTTGTTTTAAAACTTGTTTCTTTAACTTTAATTTTAGTCTTTGCCTTTAATCTTTTTTTGAAAAACGGTCAATTTGATTTTTTTGAGCTTTTGATTTTTTGCATTGCTTTGGCGGTGAGCGTGATCCCGGAAGCTTTGCCGGTGGTGATGACTTTTTCTTTGGCGCGCGGGGCGTTGATTTTAGCCAAAAAGAAAGTCGTGGTCAAACGGCTTTCCGCGGTGGAAGATTTAGGTGGCATTGAAATTTTATGCACCGATAAAACCGGCACGTTAACGGAAAATAAATTAACAGTTTCTGAATTTTATTACGGTTCAAGGCCTGAAGCCCTGCTTTACGCCAATTTAGCGGCAAGCGAAATTCAAGAAACAAAAATTGAACCTTTTGATATTGCCTTAAGTCAGGCTTTGTCAAAAAATGAAAGCTATAAGCTAAAAAAATATGAGCGCGTTTCTGATCTGCCTTTTAATCCCCAGACGCGCCGCAATTTGGTTTTGGTAAAAAAGGGGATCATTTTTGAGTTAATTGCTCGCGGCGCGCCGGAAGAGATTTTAAATTTATGCCAAGGTTTTTCGGCCAAAGATTTAAAAGCGATTAATTATTGGATTATTTCACAGGGCCAAATCGGCCGGCGGGTGATTGGCGTGGCCGCGAAAAAAATGCCCGCCGCCAAGGCGAAAAAATTAAATTTTGATTTAGAAAAAGAAAATAATTTTAATTTAATCGGCATTATCAGTTTTACCGACCCAATTAAAAAAAGCGCCTTGGCGGCGGTAAGTCAAGCCAAGCAATTAGGCTTGGAAATTAAAATGCTCACCGGCGACAGCCCGCAAGTCGCCGGCGCGGTCGCCGCTCAAATTGGTCTAGCTAAATCGGCCCAAGAGGTGATTTTGGGCCGTGATTTTGAAAAGGCGAGTGCGGATAAAAAACGGCAAATGCTGAAAAAATATTTTGTTTTTGCCCGGGTGAACCCGGAACAAAAATATCAGATTATTGAATTGCTTCAAAAAAATAATCGCTTGGGTTTTTTGGGTGAGGGGATTAATGACGCGCCGGCTTTGAAATTAGCCGGCGTATCGCTTGTCGTGCAAAGCGCGGCGGAGATTGCCCGTCAAGCCGCGGATATCGTGCTTTTAAAAAAAGATTTGGCGGTGGTCATTGACGGCATCAAAGAAGGCCGAAAAGTTTTTGCCAATACGATTAAGTATATCAGCGCCACCCTGGCTTCTAATTTCGGCAATTTTTACGCCCTCGCCATTGTTTCTTTATTTATTGATTTTTTGCCGATTTTGCCGATTCAAATTTTATTGATTAATTTGCTTTCTGATTTTCCGATGATTGCTGTTGCCACCGACAACATTGATCCAGTGGAATTAAAAAAGCCGAAAAAATATGAGGTTAAAGAAATTATTTTTTTAGCCACCACCTTAGGCATTGTTTCCACGGTTTTTGATTTTATTTTTTTCGGCGTTTTCGTCCGGTTTTCCCCGGCAATTTTGCAGACCAGCTGGTTTATCGGCAGCATTTTAACCGAATTAATTTTAATTTTTTCCATTCGGACTCGTTATTGGTTTTTTAAAGCCGCCCCGCCGTCAAAAATTATTAATTGGCTCACGGTCTTAATCTTTTTCGTTACGGTGATTTTCCCTTTTACCGCACTTGGTCAGAATTTTTTTCATTTTATCAAGCCGACTTTTGGTCAATTAACTTTGATTTTTATGATTGTCGGCTTATACTTTATCACTACCGAGTTAGTTAAAATTTATTATTACCGCTATTTAAACCAGACCAAGGAAAGTTAGTTTACTGTTTTAGGACGCGGTGCGTCCTTTTTTTATAATAAAAAACTAAGTCATTTTATAATAACATAACATTGACACATGTATATAGTTATGCTATTTTAAGCAGTTAGTTCTTTTTATTAATAAATAGCTACTTGTTTTACGGTAGTCATAGCCAAAAGTCACTCATTTACTTTTGTCATTGCGACCCCGCAGCCGCGGGGGAAGCAATCTCAGAGATTGCCGCGTCGCTCACTTCGTTCGCTCCTCGCAATGACACTGGGATTGGTGTTTTCTGGCTATGACTACTACCGTGGTGGTCCACTGGCATACATCCAAGCTCGGCGAGAAAACTCTTGAAAGGAGAACGGGAGAATTCTATTCCAAAGTGCAACATCGGGATTTTTTGTAGAACACTTCATAAGGGGTTAAATAGTTATGTTTTTTCCTCGGCCGGTGGTTAATTAAGCTGGCCGCTTTTTGTATTTGCTCTTGGGTAATTTCTCCAAAGAGCGACTTCTTGGGGAAGAATTGTCTTAAAAGTCCATTAGCATTTTCATTGCAGCTCCTTTCCCATGAATGGTAGGGGTAGGCGAAGTAAACTGTCATACCCGTTTCTCTTTCGGTCAACTCATATTCCCAAAATTCAGCGCCGTTGTCGTAGGTGAAG
>DATDWV010000034.1:0-2653 GCA_035289505.1 Patescibacteria group bacterium
ATTTGGGCAAAGGCTCGAAATTCGTTTCAGAGTTTTTATTTTTATTTGGCTGGTTGACCCCGCACCTTTTAGATATATATTTTTATAATTTATCTGTTTGTAATAAATTAAAAAATTAATATTGATAAAACATTTTCACTAAATTATCTAAAGCGCGAAGCGCAATATCTAAAAGGTGCGGGGTTGACAAGTTATATTTAATATGATATTCTGGACTTGTCTTAAAAATTAATGACGGTTTCTCGGATTTGCCCTCATCAGACAAATCTTGGATAGCCGTTAAAGCAAAGGCCAAGCGAAATATGTTAGACAAAAAAAAGAAAGAAAAAATTATCACAAAATTTAAGACGCACGAAAGCGACACGGGCTCTTCACAGGTCCAAATCGCGATTTTGACCGAAGAAATAAAAGATTTAACCAAGCATTTAAAAAGTCACAAAAAAGATTTTTCCTCGCGCCGAGGATTATTGAAAAAAGTGGCCGAACGCCGGCGACTTTTAAATTATTTAAGGCGGGAAGACGAAAAAGGCTATAACGAGATAGTTAAAGACTTGAAATTAAAAATTGTGGCGCCGGAAACCGATGAATCGTTAAAAGAAGAAGAGGTTGCGGCGGTGGAAGTGGAGACCGCGGAAATCTCAAGCGAAGGAGAAGCGGCATCTTAATTTATTTTATATGATCAAGCACAAAGAACAGCGAGTGGGCGTGTTTGTTGACGTGGCCAACATGTATCACTCGGCCAAAAATTTATATCGCGCCAAAGTCAATTTTAAAGAAGTTTTAAAAACCGCGGTGGCCAACCGCAAACTGATTCGCGCCATTGCTTACGTGATTCGATCCGAATCCGAAGAAGAGCGCGGTTTTTTCGGCGCGCTGGGTATTCAGGGTTTTGAAGTCAAAGCCAAGGATTTGCAGATTTTTGCCGGCGGCGCGAAAAAAGCGGACTGGGACGTGGGCATTGCCATTGATGCGATCAAATTAGCCGACAAATTAGATTCGGTGATTTTGGTTTCCGGCGACGGGGATTATTCGCCCTTAGTCACTTATCTGAAAGAAAATAAGGGTTGTCAGGTGGAAGTTTTGGCTTTTGGCAAAACGACTTCGGCGCGGCTAATTGATTTAGTCGATGATTTTACGGATTTGGGGCAGGATCAAAAAAGATATTTGATTACCGAAGAAAAGAAATTTAAATTATTGCCTGACATCGGTCGTTTAACAAAACGTTAATTATTAATCAGCTGATTTATCAAAAACGTTGTTAGTAGGTATTTAAACGCGATGACTCATATCATTCGCTTCGAGTTTAAATATATACTAGTAACGTCAAACCGGTAGATTAGTCACAAGGAGAATTATGGCAAAAAAAACATTTGAAACTGATTTTGCCGGAAAAAAATTAATTATTGAAACCAACGAACTGGCTTTGCAAGCCAGCGGCGCTTGCACGGTTCGTTATGGCGATACCGTGGTTTTGGCCACCGCGGTCATGGGCTCAGTCCGAGAGGGAGTGAACTTTTTTCCGTTATCGGTTGATTACGAAGAACGGCTCTATGCCGCGGGCAAAATCAAAGGCAGCCGCTGGATTAAGCGCGAGGGCCGGCCTTCAGACGAAGCGGTCTTAACTTCTCGTTTGGTGGATCGCTGTATTCGGCCGCTTTTCCCCAAAGACTTGAAAAATGAAGTTCAAGTGGTTTTAACCGTGCTTTCTTTTGACGCGGAAAACGATTCCGATATTGTCGGCTTAATTGCCGCTTCAACCGCTCTAACCATTTCTAATATTCCTTGGGCCGGACCTTTAGCCGGTTTAAGGGTCGGTCGGGTTGAAGGGGAATTGGTAATAAACCCGACTTTTGCCGTGCGCGAAAAGAGTGAATTGGATTTGGTGATTGCCGGTATTGATAATAAAGTTTTAATGATTGAAGCCGAAGGCCGGGAAGTGAAAGAAGAAATTGCCTATCAAGGGGTTGAATTTTCCCTCAAACACATTAAAAAGTTAATTTCATTTATTGAAGAAGTGGCCCAAGTCGTTGGCAAAGAAAAAACCGTGCCTAAGCTTAAAATGGTGGAAGGCGAGGAAGAAACGCCGGAAGCGATTAAGGAATTAGAACAAAAAGCGCAGTTCTGGATTAAAAGCAATGTGCCAAAAATTCTTTTTGACAAAGATTTAAAAACCAAGGCTGAACGCAAAGCCGCTCTGGCGAAAGCCACCGATGAACTTATGGTTTATTTGGAAAAAGAGGGGATTGGCAAAGAGCGGCGGAAAAAAGCCTTGCCTTTAGTTGAGAATTTTGTGGAAGCGGAAGTTTCCCGGGCGATTTTGGAAGAGAAAAAACGAGTTGACGGCCGAAAATTAAATGAAGTCAGGTCCCTTGATCTTAAGGTCGGGGTTTTGCCCCGGACTCACGGTTCCGGATTATTCAGTCGCGGCGAGACCCAGGTGCTTTCCATTGTCACCTTGGGCGCGCCGGGCGACGAACAATTTTTGGAAGGCTTGGAAGAAAGCGGCCGCAAACGATTTATGCATCATTATAATTTTCCGCCTTATTCGGTTGGCGAAGTCGGCCGGATCGGTTCGCCGGGCCGCAGAGAAATCGGCCATGGCGCTTTGGCCGAAAAGGCAATCAGAAATTTAATGCCGACCAAGGAAGAATTT
>DATDWV010000035.1:0-4397 GCA_035289505.1 Patescibacteria group bacterium
ATAATGATTTGTTAAGTTAATAATACTGACTCGAAAAATATCCTAATCAAATATGACCGGACCAAGTTTTTATTTTATAATTATGGAGCATATCCTTCAACACTTTATCAAAACTATTATACCACAGAAATTTAGGAAAGAGAAAAACCGAAGCAAAAATGCTCCGGCTTTGATGATAAGGGTCATTTATCACCTAATGATCCAGACTACGAAGAACCTTCAGGTATAGCTCCTCGACGATTTTTTTTTGCGCCTTACCAGTCTTGGCGTAGTGGTCAAGCCCTGGCGCGGCGTTGATTTCCAACACCCAGTATTTTCCAGGTATGGGTGGCTCGCTGATGTGCCCATTGATCATGAGATCAACGCCACACAAACGCAGGTTCATATCACTTGTTAGCCGTACCGCCAGCTGACGGAAAGCGGAGTTTACGTTTGCCGTCACATCGACGGCGTCGCCGCCAGCAGACAGATTGGCGTTATCAAGCAAGAACACCCGCTCTCCAAGAGACAGCACCGAGCGAAGTGTCAATCCCCGCCGCTTAAGTTTTTCGGGAATGCGCGGATCGTCCACCTTGATACGCGTTCCCCGCTTGGCGGCGATAAACTGATCTTGTTTTATTTGGAGTAATCGCCATATTGATGTCTTACCGTCACCGACAATGTTAAGCGGTATGCGTTCATAGGCGGAGATTACCTCATCGTCCAAAACGACCAACCGGTAATCTCGGCCACACACCGGTCTTTGCACCAACACCACGCGGTCAAATTTGAAAACGGCACGCATGGCGCGGTAGAACTCGCGCCTATTATGGACAATAGCCACGCCGGAGCCATGGCTGCCACTATTTGGTTTTACCACAACTGGAAAGCCGAGACGCTTTGAATACGAATACGCATCGTCAATCGTGCGACGAGATTCTCCAATGACTTGCACCAATTCTTTCGAAAAAAATATTTTGCTGTCAGGCACAACAGGGTAACCAAGCCGCCGCATAAACAGATTGGCGTAGTCCTTGTCTTTGGCAATGTCCGATGCCCCGACCGAATTAAGGTCAAGGGCGTTGTATCGAAAGTAAGAATTTTTACCGCTTTTGAACGTAATCTGCCCGGCAATCTCCCATTCGGGTTCCAAAAACACAGTCGCCCCGATGCGCGGTGCGATTTTCCTGAGCAACTTCCCTAACACCAGTGATTCTTTTTTAAGTTGTCTTTTAATATTTTTCATGATTGTATCTCCATTTTTTGATTGTCAGAGAACTCCCCCACAAATAAAGTACCAAAGCGGCCTGATCTAACTGTTAGACTCTAACACTTTTTTTGTATCATGTAAACACCCCAATTGGGACATCTAAAATCTTACTTTTCTAGACGGCGCTCACAATTTTTTCTAAAATAAAAATTAGCGCCGAAACCATAAAAAATTTGACATATAAAAAATTATATCTTATTATTGCCTTAACCAACAACCGAAATCTAAAAGCCAAACTATGAAAAATTTAGTCATTGTTGAAAGTCCAACTAAAGCCAAGACTATTTCCAAATTTTTGGGATCCGATTATAAAATCGAATCCTCTTTTGGTCATGTCCGGGATTTGCCTAAAAGCAAACTCGGGGTTGATTTGGAAAAAAATTTTGAACCGCAATACGTCATTCCGACCAAAGCCAGAAAAAAAGTCACGGAACTGAAAAAATTGGCGGAAAAAGCCAAGACAATCTATTTCGCGACTGACGAAGATCGCGAAGGCGAGGCGATTTCTTGGCACTTGCAAGAAATTTTTAAAACGCCGAAAGATAAAGTCAAACGAATCGTTTTTCATGAAATCACCAAAGAAGCGATTTTAGAAGCCTTAAAAAATCCGCGCGGGCTTGATTTGAATTTAGTTGACGCCCAGCAGGCGCGGCGGGTTTTGGATCGCTTGGTCGGCTATCAGCTCTCCCCGTTTTTGTGGAAAAAAGTGGCGCGCGGCTTGTCCGCCGGACGCGTCCAATCAGTCGCCGTGCGTTTAATCGTGGAACGGGAAAAAGAAATTTTAGCTTTTAAGTCCGAGGAATACTGGACGCTTGACGCGGTTTTTTCGCCAAAAAATGAAGACAAAATTGAATTTGCCGCCAAGCTTGCCAAAATTTCTGATAAAACCGTTGATAAGTTGGAAATCAATAATCAAGAACAAGCGGAAAAAATCCTTAAAGATTTGGCCAATGCCGCTTATCAAGTCACCGACGTTCAATATAAGCAAACCAAAAAAACCACGCCACCGCCCTTTACCACTTCCACCCTCCAGCAGGAAGCCAATCGCCGTTTAGGTTTTTCCGCGAAGCAAACGATGATGATCGCTCAACAGCTCTATGAAGGTCTTGATTTGGGCAGCCAAGGCCAAGTCGGCTTAATTACTTATATGCGCACCGATTCGGTGAATTTGGCGCAAAAATTTTTAACCGAAGCCCAAACTTATATTAATAAAAATTTTGGCGAAAATTACACCAAAGGGCCGAAAACTTATCAGGCAAAATCCAAACTTGCCCAAGAGGCCCATGAAGCGATCCGGCCGACCAATGTTTCTTATAGCCCCGATTCAATTAGTGAATTTTTAGAAAGGCGCCAGCTTAAACTCTATGAATTGATCTGGCAGCGAGCGGTCGCGAGCCAAATGACTGAGGCTTTGATTGACACGACCCGAATTGACATTAGCGCGCTCAAAACGGCTTATGTGTTTCGGGCGACCGGATCGGTCATTAAATTTGACGGCTATTTAAAAATTTATCCGATTAACGCCAAAGAAAACATCTTGCCGGTTTTAAAAAAAGATGAGACGCTTAATTTAGTCTCCTTAACGCCAAACCAGCATTTTACCCAGCCGCCGGCGCGCTATTCCGAAGCCGCTTTGGTAAAAATTTTGGAAGAACACGGCATTGGCCGGCCTTCCACTTATGCCCCGACTATTTCCACGGTCCAGGATCGCGGCTATGTGGTTAAAGAAGACCGCCGGCTTAAACCAACGGAATTAGCTTTTTTGGTTAATGACTTATTGGTTGAACACTTCCCTAAAATCGTTGATTTTCAATTTACCGCCAATTTAGAAAATGATTTGGATGAAATTGCTTCAGGTGAAATCAAATGGCAGCCGGTGATCAAAGAATTCTGGGAGCCGTTCAAGGAAAATTTGGACAAAAAAGATAAAGAATTAAATAAAAAAGATATCACTGAAGAAAAAACCGATCAGGTTTGCGAGCGCTGCGGCAAACCGATGGTGATTAAATTCGGCCGTTTCGGCAAATTTTTGGCTTGCACCGGTTTTCCGGAATGTAAAAACACCAAGCCCTTAGACGGCAATGGCCAAAACGCCGAGCCGCCAAAGGAAACCGGGGAAAAATGTCCGGAGTGCGCCAGTCCTCTTGTTAAACGAAAGGGCCGCTTTGGCGAATTTGTCGGCTGTTCCAATTATCCCAAATGTAAATACATTAAAAAAAATCAAGCGGAGTTTGGGCCTTGCCCAAAATGCATCCAAGGAAAAATTGTGGGCAAGCGCTCGCGCCGCGGATTTTTTTACGGCTGCAATCGCTATCCGGAATGCGACTTCGCAATTTGGGGAAAACCGGTGATGGCGGAAGGCGCAACCGAACCAGAAAAATGTCCGACTTGCGGCTCAATTTTGGTTTACGCCAAAGAAGATCAGATCAAATGCAGCAGCAAAGAATGCAAGTATAAAAGAGATAATGAATAAAGATATCAAAGAAAAAACCCCGCGGTCGCGGGGTTTTTTCTTTTCTAGGCAATTTTTTAAATTAAAGCGCCGAACGAAAATGAGACCACTGACAAGGCCAGAAAAATTGGTAAAATCAAAGTGGCGGATAAAACCGTAAAAGTTCTGGTGACATCAAAGTCGCTGTCGCTTAACTCCTCTTGGGTTTGAGCGGGCTTTTCTTTCATCTTTTTAGGCATATTTTTGTTTTAATTTTTAGTTTTGATTTTTAAGGAACAAAAAATTTTATTTTTGTCCCGACGTAAAGTCGAGATCCCGAGTTTACCTCGGGATTTTTATTTTACCCGTCATTTGTCTTGGGGTTTAACAATTTTAAAAAGATAGGGCTTTCCTATCTCTATATTACCAGTATAGCATACCTTTGGCGTTTTGTCAAACGCCAAAATTTTCAATTTCTAATTTTTAATTTTCAATGATGTAATATTTTCAATTTTCATCTTAATCTTAGATTAAAATGTAAATAATAATTGAAAATTAAATCATTGAAAATTGATTGAAAATTGTTAATTGAAAATTAATAATAAAAGCGGGAGGCAAGAAAGATAGACCCTGAAACCTTGTTGATGCTAGGGTTCTTTCCGCCAACCGCAAAATTATCATAACATACAAAAAATCAATTTGGCAATGTAAAAAAGG
>DATDWV010000036.1:0-5161 GCA_035289505.1 Patescibacteria group bacterium
TAAAATTTGTTTGGCCTGATCTTTGGTTAATTCCGCGATTTTTTCCAATTTGGCAATTTGTTCTTCGCGGATTTTTCCGATTTCTCCTTTTAATTTTTCCAGTTTTTCCGCTCTATCTAAGAGTTCTTGTTTTTTTCCTTCCAAATCAAGGAGCTTTTGATCAAACAAAGCTTCGCGACCTTCTAATCTTTTCTGCAAACGATTTAATTCCTGCTTGCGCTGTTGCTCGTCAACTTTGACGTTTTCAATAATTTTTAAAGCCTTGTCGTTGGCGTCCAATAAAATCTCTTTTTGTTTGGCTTTGGCTTCATTAAGCAAGGCTTCAACTTTGGTTTCCACCGTGTCTTTTCTTTTGACCGCCCAGGCCTTGCGCCACTGATAACCCAAAAAAATTCCGACGATAGCGCCGAAAACTAAAGCAATAATGCTATAAATTAAAGTCATAAGTTTCTATTTCCAAGTGAAATAGAGAGCCAAATGACGATTCTGCCCTAATAATATTGTGAGAGATAAAAAACGGGGCAGTAAAAGAGATTTATTTAAGCCCAAAAAATAACAAAAATCCCACTAGTTTTTCTAGGCTTCAAACGAAAGGTAAGGTTAAGATGAGAGTAAATTAGCGACACAACTAAAATTTTTATAAATTCAGCGAAAATTCAGCTAAACTTGATTAATAATCAACCTCACGACTCTTTAACGTCATTAATTCTCTGATTTCAGTCAATTAATTATCTTGCTCCCAGCCTATCATGTTTTTAATAATTTGGCAATAGTTTATAAAAAAGAGCCTGAAAAATCAGGCTCCCAAGACAAGCAAAGATCAAGGCTTAAAAAAGAACACCGCCAACGGCCTTGGAGTCATAAACGGTCCCTCTTTCCTCTAATCAAGACAAACAATTGATTTACTTGATTTACTTAAGAATCTTATCCACAATGCCGTATTTTTTCGCTTCTTCCGGGCTCATAAAATAATCCCGATCCGTGTCTTTTTCAATCTTGCTAATCGGCTGGCTGGTATGGCTGGCTAAAATTTGATTTAAGCGATCGCGAATTTTCAAAATGTGTTCGGCGCGAATTTTAATGTCCGTGGCTTGACCTTCGGCGCCGCCCATCACTTGGTGAAGCATAATTTCTGAATTGGGCAAGACGATTCTTTTGTCTTTGGCGCCGGCGGCCAAAAGCACCGCGCCCATGGAAGCGGCGGTACCAACACAAATCGTCATTACATCCGGCTTCACGTATTGCATGGTGTCATAAATCGCCAAACCCGCGGTGACTGAACCGCCCGGCGAATTAATATAAAGCTTAATGTCTTTTTTCGCGTCTTCGCTTTCCAAAAACAAAAGCTGGGCAATGACTGTATTGGCCACGGCATCGTCAATCGGGGAACCCAAAAAAATAATTCGCTCTTTAAGCAAGCGCGAATAAATGTCGTAAGCGCGCTCGCCATAAGTTGATTTTTCAATAACAGTTGGGATTAAGTACATAGAGTTAAATTAATTTTTAATTTTTTATTAAACAATTTGCCACTGACCATTCTTCTCCTGAACTAACTTTCCCTTAATTTTAAAACCCGCGGCTTTGCGGTGGCCGCCGCCCCCTAATATTTTAGCTAAAAGGGAAACATCAATCAAATCATCATTGGTTCGCAAACTGCCCTTAATAACCCCGTTGGACTCTTGTTGTAAAACCAAAGCCGCTTTAATGCCGCCGATATTATTCAATAAATTAGCCACGCCGTCGGTGGCTTCGGCTAAAGGCAGACCGGCTGGCAAATCATCTTGCGTGACAATCGTGGAAACCATCTGGAAATCCGAATTAAAATTCAGTCTGGCTAAGGCCTTGCCCCAAACTTGAAGCGTTTCCAAAGTTTTATTTTTTAAAACTGAAGTCACCACTCGCGGCAAAAGCGCGCCGTCATTCATTAAATCCGACACCGCGGCCAAAGATTTTTTGGTCGTGTTCGGATTGGTAAAATTATAAGTGTCACCGACTAAACCGGCCAAAAGAGCGTTGCCGATTTTCGGCGTCAAACTAAAATCAATCGCTTTAAAAAAATGATAAATCACTTCTGTGGTTGAGCTCGCGGACTTGTCCACCAAATTTAAATCGCCGAAATTCTGATTAGTCTGGTGATGATCAATGTTAATTAAAAAAGGTTTTTGTTTCAACTTGGAAAAAATTGATTCCACCCCGGCGTATTTTAAGTCGCCGGAATCTAAAACTATGGCTAAATCAAAATCTTGCTTAAGCACTTCGGAAAAATCAGTGGTTAGCGGCTGAAAATCCAGGAGCCACTCTAAATTATTAGGCGGCTGATCCAAACAAAATTTAAGGTGCTTTTTGCCTAAATCATTAAGCCACTGGCTCATCGCGCTTAAACTGCCTAAAGCGTCGGCATCAGGCTGCTGATGGGTGACTAAAATAATATTATTGGCCGAATTAACCTGCCAAACGATTTTTTGAGCGATTAAATTAAATTCCATAGCCCCTTATCTTACTCGGAATCTTTCAATCGGTCAAGGAGGGCATCAATATCCGCCGCTTTTTTCTCGGTGTCGTCTATGGCAAAATTTAAGCGGGGCAGGGGGCGCATGGACAGCTTTTTATTAAGTAAAAACTGCAAATGGCCAATCTGATTTCGGAGAATGGTTAAAACTTTTTTGGCGTAAACAAAGGGCATAACGGAAAACCAAACTTTACTGTAGCGCAAGTCTTTAGCGGTTTCCACCTTAGTGATCGTCACTAAACAATTTTTCGGAAATTCAACTTCCGTTAAAATCAACGAATTAAGCTCTTGGCGAATTAATTCATTCATTTGAGGAAGACGATGAGGCATATTTAAGTAAATCAAGTTAGCAAGTAAATCAAGCTGACGGCTGGTCTCACTTGATTTACTAAATAATTTTTTTCTGTTTTACTTCTTCCTGATAAATTTCCAAAATGTCGTTAACCGCGATGGTGCTTTTCCCTTCAAATTTCAAGCCGCATTCTTGGCCTTGAGTCGCTTCATTCACATTAACTTTATTGACTTGGAGTTGAGTGATAACGCCAGTGCCGATTTTAACTTTGTCGCGGAAAATATCGGCCTTGGCATTGGGTAAAATTTTGCCTTTATTGACGCTGCCGCCGATAATCATCGCGTTTTTATCTTGACGGAAAATCGCCAGCACTTTCAAGCGGCCTAATTCCGTATGGATAACTTCCGGCTTTAATAATTTTTCCAAACGCGCTTTCGCTTCGTCTAAAAGTTTGTAAATCACGCTATAAGATAAAATTTCAACGTTTTTTTCTTTGGCTAAATTTTCCGCCGCCGGGCTGGGCTTAACGTGAAAGCCGAAAATCACGGAATGGCCGGCTTCGGCGCGGCTAACGTCGTTTTCCGTAATATGACCCAAGCCTTTGCTGATAATATTAACCGCGACTTCCGGATGCTCTAGTTTAGTCAGGGAAGAAATAAGCGCCTCAAGCGAACCCAAAACATCGGCGCGCAAGACTAAATTTAATGAAGTGACTTTTGATTCTTCCTTTTCTTTTGTTTCCAAAGGCTTGGCGTAATCAACCGCTTGATTGCGCATTTGATATTTTTTAACTTTTCGGGTTTTGGTTTCATCGGTAATCACCTGCAAAACATCGCCAACGCTTGGCGCCGCCTTTAAGCCTAAAATTTTTATCGGCATAGAGGGCGTGGCGATTTTTACGTCTTGGCCTAAAAAATTTTTCATCGCCCGAATTTTGCCATAAAAAACTCCGCTAATCTCCACTAAATCCCCGGTTTTTAGCGAGCCGTTTTGAATTAAAATGGTGGAAACCGGACCTTCGCCCCGATCAATATGGGATTCAATAATCGTGCCGGCGGCCGACCGATTTGGATTAGCCATTAATTTTTCTTTTTCGGTTTCGGCGACTAACAAAATCATTTCCAATAAATCATCTAAGCCCAGGCCGGCCTTGGCGGAAATCGGCACGCAAATGGTTTTGCCGCCCCAGTCTTCGGGCAATAAATTAATCGCCGCCAAATCTTGTTTAACTTTCTCCACATTGGCCTCCGGCTTGTCAATTTTGTTAATCGCCACAATCATCGGCAAGCCGGCGGAATGAATAATTTTGATTGATTCTTTGGTTTGCGGCTGAATGCTGTCGTCAGCGGCCACGACTAAAATCGCAATGTCGGCCACGCGCGCGCCGCGCGAACGCATGGTGGAAAAAGCTTCGTGGCCGGGCGTGTCAATAAAAGTGATGGCGCGGCTGGCCGCGCCATCATCCCGATCCGCCAGTGGGCGGAGAAGGATCCCTCCCTGCGGTCTGGATGACGTTTCATTTTTCGACTGAAACGTCACTTGATAAGCGCCGATGTGCTGGGTAATGCCGCCGCTTTCGCCTTCCATCACTTTGGTCTTGCGAATCGCGTCTAAAAGTTTGGTTTTGCCGTGATCAACGTGGCCCATGACGACCACCACCGGCGGCCGCGGCTGTAAATCGGCTTTTTGTTCTAAAGCGATAATTTGCGAAAGATTTTTTTCTTGTTCAATCTCTTTGGCGCCGGCGGCTTCGGCCACGACTTCATAACCTAATTCCTGGCTGATAATCGCTGCAGTTTCAAAATCAATGACTTCATTCATCGCCGCCAAAACGCCGTTTTTCATTAATTCGCTAATTACCTTGGAAAGGGGTAATTTTAATTTTTCCGCGAAATCACGAACGCGGATAAAGGGCGGAATAATAATTTTTTTTTCTAAAATGGTGTCGTCAGGCGTTTCCGTTTCTTCTTTTTTTACTTCACTTAATTGCTGGCGATATTTCGCCAGAAGCTGCGGCCATTGATTAATAATTTTTTGCGCTTGGCGATCATCAATTTTAATGGCGCGGCGGCCAAAATCAAAACCAACCGCTGGCAAAATCTCCAGCAGCTCTTTAGAATTAATCTTTAATTTTCGCGCCAGTTCGGAAACGTTCATAAAAAATCAATTTTGAGTTTTGAAATTAGAATTTACATGGAGGCCACGGTGGGAATTGAACCCACGAATAAAGGTTTTGTCCCGATAAAAAATTTTGGAGGCTTGGGGGGGATTCGAACCCCCGAATGAGAGTTTTGCAGACTCTTCCCTTAACCACTTGGGTACCAAGCCTTTAATTTTCCAAAATTTTTTATCGGGATCCT
>DATDWV010000037.1:0-7316 GCA_035289505.1 Patescibacteria group bacterium
CAAAAAAAGATAAATGCCGCCGCCTAAAAGCAGAAGCGGGGTGGAGCGTTCGGTGGACTCTTTAATTAATGGATCGTTAGAAAAAGCCAAGGTAAAGACCTGAAAAGCGGATAAATCAGGATTGGCGAGCCAAATAATGACAAAAGGCAGGCCGCCGCGAATCAAAAAGACGGCGAATAAAATGCCCCAAAACAAAAAAATCTTTCGGTATTTCTCCGGGACGGTTTTTAAGACATGGGCATTGATAATCGCGTTATCAATGCTGCTGATGATTTCAAATAAAACTAAGCCAAAAACCACCAGAAAAAAAGAAAAAAACATGGGTTGAAGTCTAAATTTAAGAAAACAATTTAATTATAGAAAATATTGGCTGATTTGGCAAAGGTTGTTTAAAGCCTTGACTTGGTTTTCCGATTTATTTATAATTGAATTGAGTTTAATTGAATTTATGCCGCTAATTAAACAAAAAAAATTTATCCTTTTTATATTTCTGCCTTTTTTAGTGATGAGTCTTTTTGGTATGAATTTGCCGATGAACCAAGACGAGCACGGCCAAATGAGCAATTGTCCGTTTATGGTCGGCTCTTTTTCTTTTTGTCAAATGAATTTAATCAATCATCTGACCACTTGGCAAGGGCTTTTTCGGGCAACTTCCAGTCTTTACAAAATTGTTTTATTAATTGCGATTACTATTTTTACTCTTTACTCATTAATAGAAAAAATTATTAATTCGCCGCCATTAGTTTGTTTTCCTTTTTGGTACCGCCTTAATCAAAAAAATAATTTTTTTAATTATTTAAATTACGTTTTTTCTCAAGGCATTCTGCATTCAAAAATTTTTATTGACGCCTAATTATCAACCTTTAGCAGTTTTTTTGGTTGATTTAAATTAGGCGTATTATTATAACTTTAAAATTTATGGAAAATGAAAACTTAAAAAAAATTAAATTAAAAATTTCCGGGATGCATTGCGCCGCCTGCGAGATTTTGATTGAGCGGAAGTTTATGGAAATTGCCGGGGTGGAAAAGGCTAAAGCGTATCTGGGCTTTCGGCAAGCTGTTATTTATTGCAGTGAGGTTCCAGCCATAGAACAATTGGACGAAGCGGTAAAACCTCATGGCTATCGTGCTTCACTGATCGGTAAGGAAAATTCTGCTGTTTCTGAAAATGAGCTAAAGGACAAAAAAAATTATTTTCAGATTGGCGCCGTGTTTCTGATTATTTTGGGTGGTTATCTCTTGCTAAAACAGTTTAGCTTTCTTTCAATTAATTTTGGCATTACCGAAGGGATGAGCTATGGCTTTGTTTTTCTGGTCGGCTTAGTCGCTTCAGTTTCCACTTGTTTAGCCGTGACCGGCGGTTTACTTTTAGCCGTGGCCTCAAAAAATTCAGAGCGCCATCCGGAATTAACTTCCAGCCAGAAATTAAAACCTTTACTTTATTTTAATTTCGGCCGATTGTTTTCGTATCTCGTTTTGGGCGGAGCAATTGGAGCGCTGGGCGCGGTTTTAACCCTCTCGCCGAAAATCAGCGGTTTGATTACAATTTTGGCGAGCGCGGCCATGATTATTTTGGGCTTTCAGCTATTGCGTGTTTTTCCTTCGCTTTCCATGTTTCAGTTTCGTTTGCCGAAATTTTTTGGCCATAAAATTCATGATTTAAGCCAAAGCGAATCCAAATTAGCCCCCTTTAGCTTGGGCGCCTTAACTTTTTTTCTGCCCTGCGGCTTCACCCAAGCGCTTCAGCTTTATGTCTTAACTCAAGGCGGATTTTGGCAGGGGAGTTTAATTATGTTTTTTTTCGCCTTAGGCACTTTGCCGGCTCTGCTTTCTATTAGTGTTTTTTCCGCGGTGTTAAAAGGCAGGGCGCAAAATTGGCTAATGCATTTTGCCGGGGCGATGGCGATTTTGCTTGGCTTGTTTAATCTGCAGAACGGCTTTGTTTTGGCCGGCGCGCCAATTATTAATGGTCAACTAAAAAGTCAGACAACCGCTACTCTTGACCCTAATGTTCAATTAATTAACGGCAAACAAGTGGTAAAAATGAAAATTGATTACAGAAATTATTTGCCAGCCCGATTTACGGTGCAAAAAGGCATTCCCGTGGAGTGGGTTATTGACGCCAGTCAGGCTTATGGCTGCATGACCTCGCTTTTGGTTCCGGGATTAAAAATCCGCGAGTATTTGCCGACCAATCAGATTAAAAAAATCAGTTTTACTCCGACTCAGGTCGGAACTTACAAATTCAGCTGCGCCATGGGCATGGGCACGCCTGGGGCGGCGATTATTGTCGTTGATCAAGTCGGCGGCGAAAGTCAGGCTTGCGACGTCAAATATGCCGATTGCTTAAACACTTAACCACATTACCATGATTAAAAAAATAATTATTCCAATCCAAGGCATGCACTGCGCTAGTTGCGTGCTTAATATTGAACATCAATTAAAAAAAATTCCCGGGGTGACCAAAGCGGCGGTGAATTTAGCGACCGAAAAAGCGGCGATTGAATCGGAAAACGAGATTCCAATAGATCAAATTAAAAAAGCGGTCAAGGCGGCCGGCGGTTATTCGGTGATTGAAGCCCCGGCTAACCATGGTGCAAATCATGCTCAAGGACATCACCAAGCTCAAGGCACAATGTCAGGCGGGGAGCACGATCACGCGGCCATGCTTAAAGCCGAAGAGATTGCTTTATTAAAGAAAAAAACCATTTTTGGCATTGTTATTTCCTTGATTGCTTTCCCTTCAATGATCAATGAAATTACTCCGATTTTATCGTTTATTCCCGAACCGGTTTTGTTTGGCATATTGATGATTTTGGCCACGCCGGTGCAAATTTGGCTGGGCTGGCAGTTTTATCAAGGCGCTTGGGCCGGGCTGAAATATCTCAAAGCGAATATGGATACTTTAATCGCGGTGGGCACGACCGCGGCTTACGGCTATTCGGTAATCGCCACTTTGTTTCCCCAGTTTTTCACGAATGCCGGTCTGGAAGTTAAAGTTTATTTTGAAGCCGCGATTATTATTTTGACTTTGATTGTTTTAGGCAAATATTTGGAAGCCACGGCCAAAGGCCGGGCATCAGATGCGATTAAAAAATTGGCGGGCTTGGCCGCCAAAACCGCGCATTTGGTGAAAAATGGCGATGTGGTTGATATTGCCATTGACCAAGTCCAAGTTAACGATATTTTATTGGTTCGTCCTGGTGAAAAAATTCCGGTTGACGCCTTAATTATTGACGGCGAAAGCGCGATTGATGAATCAATGATTTCCGGGGAAAGCATTCCGGTTGATAAAAAAATAAATGATGAAGTCATTGGTGCGACGATTAATAAATCCGGTCTAATTAAAATTAAAGCGATAAAAGTCGGCAAAGACACGGCTTTGGCTCAAATTATTCGTTTAGTGGAAGAAGCGCAAGGCTCCAAAGCGCCGATCCAAAAATTGGCGGATTTAATTTCCGCTTATTTCGTGCCGATTGTTATTGCGATTAGCTTAGTCACTTTGGCGGTTTGGCTGTTTTTGGGGGCACCTTTTGCTTTGGCGTTTTTCGCTTTTGTCGCGGTTTTAATCGTGGCTTGCCCATGCGCTTTAGGCTTAGCCACGCCAACCGCGATTATCGTGGGCACCGGCTTAGGCGCGGAACACGGCATTTTGATTCGCGACGCGGAAAGCTTGGAATTAGCCGGTGAAGCCGATACGATTATTTTGGATAAAACCGGCACCTTGACTCGCGGTGAGCCCGAAGTGACGGATATCGTCGGCCTTGATCAACAACAGCTTTTGTTTGTTGCCGCCTCAGCCGAACAAGGCTCTGAACATCCCTTGGGCCAAGCCATTGTCAAAAAAGCCAAAACCGAAAATCTAAAATTAGCTGAGCCCAAAAATTTCAAAGTTTTTTCCGGTTTTGGCTTGAGTGCGGAAATTAATAGTCAGAAGGTTTTAATCGGTAAGCCTAATTTTTTAACGGAGCAGAAAATTGAAATTAATGAATTTAAAGATCAGGCTGAAAATTTGGCCCAGCAAGGCAAAACTGTCGTTTATGTTGCTCAAAATCAAAAAGTGATTGGTCTAATTGCTTTAGCCGATACAATAAAAGAGGGATCAGCCCAGGCCGTGGCTGATTTGAAACGTTTAGGTTTAACGGTTGTGATGATTACCGGCGATAATTTGCCCACCGCGCAGGCGATTGCCACTCAAGCGGGTATTACCGAAATTAAAGCGGAAGTTTTGCCGGAGCATAAATCTGAAGCGATTGTTGAACTGCAAAATCAGGGGAGAAAAGTGATTATGGTGGGCGATGGCATTAATGACGGGCCGGCTTTAGCTCAAGCCAATATCGGCATGGCGATTGGTTCAGGCACAGACGTGGCCATGGAAGCCGCGGACATTACTTTGGTTTCCGGCGATTTAAGAAAAATCGTTTCCGCCATTAAATTAAGCAAAAAAACCATGCGGGTGATTAAGTGGAATTTGTTTTGGGCGTTTATCTATAATGTTTTGGGCATTCCCATTGCCGCCGGCGTCTTGTATCCGGCTTTTGGTCTTTTACTTCATCCGGTTATTGCCTCGGCGGCCATGGCTTTCAGTTCGTTTTTTGTGGTGACCAATTCTTTGCGGTTAAAGAAATTTAAGGTTGATTAATTGATTTTAGTAAATTTAAAAAACAACCCCTGCAAGCGGGGTTGTTTTTTAAATTAAACTTTATTATTTTATTTTTTTAATAATAAACGTTTCCACTTTAAGTGCTCAAAAATACTAGACCAATAAAATCCCAGGCCGGCGGCAAACAGTAATTCTTCAATCGGTATGTCCAAGATCAAAATATTTGAGATGGCTTTTAGATTCCAAATTTGTTCTACGTAGCCGGGAAAAGCCAGGTTCAGGGTTTCAAAATAAAAAAAGTAGAGGAGAGTAAAAATTGCCGCGGAAAAAAACATTTTATTTTTCAAATCCGGCCGGCACCACCAGGTGGCCGTGCCGCCGATAACCATGGCGATAATCGCTGAATAAATCGGATTAATCGGTGCGAAAATGATTAATAAAATAAAAAAGATTGATCCGGTTAATAAGGCAACAAGATGATAACGATGGCGGGGAGAATGCTTTTCCCGATGAGTCATCTCCTGATGGCGGAGAGGTTGCAAAAGCTCATATAAGACAACAGCTAACCCGCCAATCGCAAAAGAAAAAATTAAGCTTTCAAGATCAAATCCTGTTCGGCGGGCTAAATCAAAAAGCGACGGCGGGTTCCAATATTCCGGGACAAAAAGCGGTTCGGTCAGGCCCAAAATAGAGGTCCAAAGACTGACAATAAACATTTCGCGCCGGCTTTCTTTATTTTTTATTAAGGCATAGACTATCAGCCAGACAGCGATTAAAATCAGGCTCCAAAATAACCAAATGTATTGTTCATCTATATTCATAATCTTTTTTTGTGTTTGCCATGGCTGAAAAACATAATTAAATGGACAGCAATAAAAATCGCGCCCAATATCAACCACGTCCAATTTTTATCAATAATATTGATTTTTCCAAGAGCGAGCAACAGAATAATTGGCAGAATTAAGCAGCCAACTATCATCCACCACATCATTTTTGGATCATGGCCCGGTTGGTTATTGTGCTGATGATTCATACTTTTGGGCTATTTATTGGCTAAAGTATAGACTTCAATTAGTTCTTTAATGGCTTTTTCGTCTTGGTCTTTTGTTTGCATTTGGCGTCTGACATGAGTTTTAAGATGATTTTCCAATAAAAAACTATCCAAACTTTTAAGCGATTTTTGGATAGAAAGAGATTGGGCCAAGAGTTTGGGGCAGTAATCTTCCCGCTCAATGGCTTTAATTAAGCCCTCAAGCTGACCTTTGAGAATTTTCGCCCGGTGGATGGCCCGTAATTTAATTTTTTGATCTACCATTGTTATTTTAGTGATTATTAAAGATAGGATATACCCCTATATCCTATTATAACACCTTAATTTTTATTGTCAAGAGTCGGTGGATGGCTAAAGCAAACTCTCTAACTATTCGTACCAAAGCTCAATTTTATCTCCATTATTCATCACGTAATTTTCCAATTCATTATTTTCTTTTCCGTTAACCGTCATTTTTGCCATTACCCCGAAATCAGAGAAGTTTTTACCCCAATTGTTGAAAAATTGGTCAAGGGTGATGTCGCGTTTGCGGACAACGCTGGGAAATTCAAGATGGATAATCCCTGTATTGTCATGAGTATGAATCGGTTTGTGAACGACGCCAATGCCGATATTCATTGGTATTTCCTGCTCCACTTCTTTAAGGTAAATCGTCAATTCCGGATGCCAGTGAATACCCTGGCGCGCCATAATATCGCTTTCCGGCAATGAAGGGCTGGTGGCAAGATACCAAATAGCAAAGCCAATCAGGCCGGAAATTACGACCAAGATCGTAAAAGACTTAAGCCAGCGGCGATATTTTTGTTTTCGCACATTTTCTTTTTGGGCTTGCAATTTTTCTTCGCGTTTTAACATTCTTTGAGTCACTTGCATATTAATGGCGATCGCAATTTATTAATAATTATGATTAGGGAAAACAAAAGTAAGATAATACTGGCTAAACCAAATTCCATGCCGTGTAACGGCAGAACAGCGATTAGTCCCGAAGCCGAGGCCAGGCCCAAAAATGAAACCAGCAGGACCGAGCCGCAGGAGGCGCAGCCAATGCCAAGCAGGCTGCCGATAATGCCTAAAGCGCTGATGACCGCTGTTTTCTGGACGCTGATTCGTTGCCGGAGAAGAAAGACAAGCATCGCCGCGTTAATGCCGGCCAGTACTGCGGTGGCCAAAGTGATTATCTGTTCAGCCAATGAAAGACTGGTGTGAAAGGAAGTTAGGCTGACTAAGAAAATTTCCAATTTTGCTTTAAAACTGAAAGTATCCAAAGCCAATATCGCCTGCAAAAAAGAGTAGTTCATCAGAATAACGGTAATAAAAAGCATCATCGCTGTGGTCAGAAAGACAATGATTAGGGAGGCAGGCTGAAGTAAAGCCTCCCTAAGAATTTTTTTTATTTTTGGTTTAGGCATCTTTGATAATTATTGTTGTTGTAAGAGCTGGTCAATCACGGCTTTAAACTGTTCAAACGGCACGGCGCCGGAAACCGGAATTTTTTGGTCGCCGGCGACAATGATGCTGTAAGGCGTGCCGGTGCCGCCAGCGGCCACGGCGTCTTGAGAATGATCCTGAACTTTCTTGGCGTATTTGCCGGAATTAAGGCATTCTTCAAATTTTGCCTTATCTAATCCAATATCCCCGGCAATTTTGGGCAGTTCGGCCGGA
>DATDWV010000038.1:0-5258 GCA_035289505.1 Patescibacteria group bacterium
TGAAGCCTTGGCCGCCCTAGATCACGATTGGCACACTTTCAGCGCTTTTATCAGCCCAAAAATAGACGAGATTAACAAGCTGGAACTTTATTTTTACGCGCCATCTGACGGTTCAAAAGAAATGGTTAATTTGTACGATAACGTTATTTTAAAAGCAGTGGCGCCAAAAGAAATTTTTTCCTACTATCTTTATTTTAAAAATAAGCAAATCAATAATAACAATGTCAGTCTAAAGCAAGAGTCATTAAATCGCTGGCAGCAAACCATTTATTTAAACGGAGTTAAGGAGCCGATTTTATTGGTTGATCCCCAAAATTTCAGCGCCAATTGGTTTTTATCGGTTTTTAGGTATAATTCAGATATTAGCGCGGGTAATCGCTGGTTTTCTGGGTTAGCCGGAATTTTGAATCCAGGATTAAAACAAAAAAATCATTTTATGGTTAATCGCCACAGTAACGGCTGGCTGATTGATCCGGGGGCATTTTGCGACTTAAATGATTACTGCCTAAAAAATAGTGATGGCAGTTATAATATCAAATTATCTTTGGAGCATAATTTCCGCCGCCTATCGTTTTTTCTGAACTTTTCGTTGGTTTTAATTTTGATTTTAATCACTTTTACTTTATGGAAATTAAAGGGAAAAAAATAATTAATTTATTATCAGAGTTTGATTCATTGGTTTTCGTCAAACTGGCGGTATTTTTTATGTTGGGCAGCGTTGTTTCTTTGATTTTTCATAATCGCCGAATTGCCGAAAATTTTGCCGCGATTGTTTATTTTTTGCTTATCTTGTCCGTTTTTTTTCAAATCCCGGAATTAAGAGGGGATCAGAATAAACTTTTTTCTTTTTTGCGGGGACTAAAAAAAGAAAAATCAATAAAGCCGAAAAAAAATCATTTTACTTTTTCTTTTTCCGCGCTAAAAAATCGGTTTATCACCCTTTTAAATATAATTATCGTCGCTTTTTATATTTTAATTTTCGGCTTGGATGTCAGGCAAAATTATTTATCGTTAATTTTGCTTTTGTTAGTTTTGATTTTTGTTAATTTCATTTCCCTTGTTTCGCATCAATTTAAAAAGAAAAAACCGATTTTTGATTTAATTTCTAAATTCAAAATTGATTTTATCCGCCCCAAAAAAAGAAATCAGGATTATTTTTATATTTTAATTATTAATTTGTCTTTAATTTTAACTAATTTATTAAACAGCGGGCATAATTTTTTTGTCTTTTTGGTTATTTTATTCTTAATTAATTTTTTAATCATTGCTGACTTAAAAAATAAAAAATATTCCTAAAAAAATGAATCAGAAAATTAAAAAAAATATTGTTCCAATTTCATTTTTTTCTTTGGCCACGGTATTAATTTTATGGCAAACGCTTTTACCCGGCTATATTTTGAGTTTAGACATGATTTTTACCCCGAAAATCAAAGTGATTTTCGGCGAAGGGTTTTTTTACAACACTTTGGTCTATAAGTACGTTTTTTCATTTTTTAATTATTTATTAAGCGGCTGGCTGATTCAAAAAATCGTTTTCGCCGCTTTATTTTTTTGTTTGGGTTTTTTGATTTATTATTATTTGCCCTTGCCGAAAAAATCAGCCGGCGCTTTTTGGGCGGGCTTGTTTTTCATGGCTAATCCGTTTGTTTACGAAAGATTCCTCGCCGGGCATTGGCCTTTGCTTTTGGGTCTGGCCTTTTTCGCCCCTCTATTTTTTTGGACATTTAATTTTGCTAAAAATCCTCAACTTAAACCGGCTTTTTGGCAGATTTTTTGGCTGATCTTAATTTCTTTTTTCTCAATTCACGCTCTGGTCATGGCGGCGGTTTTAATCGCGGTTTATGATTTATTAATTTTAATCAGAAATTTGATCATTAAAAATCATTCGTGGCTAAAAAAATATTTTGGTTATCGTTTTTTGGGCGTAATAATTTTTTTGGTTATTTCCAGTTATTGGCTATTGCCTTATTTTTTAGATTTCCAAAATTCAGTTATTACCAATTTTGATCAAAAAAATTTGGAAGTTTTTAAATCAGTTAATGATCCGCGCTTAGGGATATTTCTTAATGTTTTATCGTTGCACGGTTTTTGGGGTGAAAATCAAGAATGGGCAAAATATTTTTTATGGCCAAAAGATAATTTTATTTTTTGGCTTTTTATTTTCGGGCTTTTAATGGTAATAATTGCCGGCGGAATCGTCATTAGTATCAAAGATAAAATGAATCAAGAAAAATCATTTTATTTATTGGCCGGCTCTTTAGGCCTGATTTTTGCTTTAGGGGTTAATCAAACGATTTTTCAAGGGTTAAATGAATGGCTTTTTACTCACCTTTGGTTTTGGCGGGGTTTCCGCGACAGCCAAAAATGGAGCGGTTTATTGCTTTTAAGCTACGCTTATTTTGGCGGCGTGAGTGTTAATTACTGGTTTAACCGTTTGCGCCAAATTAAATTAAATCACAGTAAAACTTTTTTGTTAGTTTGTTTTGGGATTATCTTTTTTTACACTTATCCGATTTGGGGCGGCTTTTCGCGCCAATTAAAACCGGCGTGGTATCCGCTAAGCTGGTTTTCGGCCAATGATTTTTTCAATCAGGACAAAAGTGAGTTTGAAATTTTGATTTTGCCTTGGCATCAGTATCTTTCGTTTGATTTCAATCAAAAATTAATTATTCAAAATCCGGTTAAAGAATTTTTTGACCACGAAGTCATTAGCGGTGAAAATATGGAAATTGGCGGGATCTACAGCCAAGCCAGCGCGCCCAAAGTCCAAAAAATTGAAAATATTTTGTTAAAAACCAATGATTTAAAAACTGACGAGGTCGTAGCCAGGTTAAGAGAAGAGGGGATAAAATACATTCTTCATTTTAACGAATTCAAAACAGTGGATGAATCAATTGTTTTTAATTTTAACGCCAGTCGTTTGCTGAAAAAGGCGCTTGACTTACCGGAGTTGACAATTTACGAGATATTGTAGTAAGATAAACGCACTTATTTTTAGGGCTTATTTTGGGCTTAAATCCATAAAAACATTTAATCAATGAGGGTTTAATCGAGGGGAGGGGTAAAATCCACCTTTTTTATTATCTTTAATTATGTCAGCTTTATTAAATCACCAGAAAAATAATATTATCTTTGGCCTTGGTATAAGCTTGGCGGTTCTTATTTTTTCGCAAAATTTAGGCGCCGGCGAATATTTGAATAACCATGTTGCTTTTGGTTATGGCGGCGTGGCTTATTTTCGGCCGATTACCGCGGTTAACGAGCCGCTTTATTTGCCTGATCCGTCGCGCGAAGGCCGGCTTTATTACAAAGCGACCAATAACAGCTTAATTGATTTGGAAGTGCCGCCACGCAGCACGGATTTTGTCGTTTTTTACAAAGGAGCGGATTTGCCGCTTAACCCCAGCTTGGCCCCGACTTGTTACGAGAACAACGCGACGGTGATCGGCAGCCGGCTTTATGATTTTACGGCGGTTGATGAAAATGACAAGGAAGTTAACAGTTTTAACAGAAAGTTGACGGTTTCCCTGGCCATTCCCGAATTGCCCCAGGATTTAAGCGATATCGGCGTTTATTATTTGGACACGAATAATCGCTGGCAATTAATTCCGGAAGCGAAATTTAACCCGCAGAATAAAACTTCTTTTCAAGTTTTCAATTTAGCGGTATTGGCGGTGATGAAAGCGCCTGACTTACCAACAATGATTCAAAGCGCGGGCAATTGTTTCCAAGCGCCCACGCCACTAGCCGGCCAAGTCTTGGGCGTGAAAAAATACGCGGACGGCGCTTTGTTAAGAACCCCAGATTTTAAAATTTACGTTGTTTTGGGAAATGAATTCCGTTATATTGCTTCGCCGGCGGAATTAAAAAATTACCGATCCAAAATTTTTGACATTAGTTTTGACGAATTTAACAATTTGAAAAAATCTATCAATGAAGAAATTATCACTCAAGGCGACGTGATTGTCGGCGGCGGCGATCCGATTTTGCGCGAGACCGGACAAGTTTTGGGCGTTAAGACTCAATATTTCGCCAATACCAGAATTTACGCCGACGGGGCGTTATTGCGCACCCCGGATAACAAAGTTTATTTGGTGGCCAATCCAGAGGTTAAATTTATCGCTAACTTGTCCAAAGACATTTATCAATGGGCCGGTAATCGAATTTATGACATTAGTTTTGACGATTTAGCGCTTTACCGCGATCAGCGGATTATTGAAAACGAAGAAGTCAATAACGTGCCTAAATTCAGCAACGGCAATTTATTGCGCACCCGGGATTGGAAAGTTTATGAAATTCAAAACGGCAAAGCGGTTCATATCGCGACTTTGCCGGTGGCCAATCAAGATTATTATCAAGGCAAAAAAGTTTATGACATTGATTACGGCGTTTTGGCCCAATACACCGGCTTAGCCGTGCCGGCCTCGCCCAAAGAAGTTTTAGGCGTTAAGCAATACGCCGACAACAGTTTGTTAAGAACCCCGGATTTTAAAGTTTACGTGTTGACCGGCGGCAAACTTAATTTAATCGCCACTTTGCGGGAATTGCAAAATTACGCCGGCCGAAATATCATTAACATCAGTTTTGACGAATTAAATCGCTTGATGCCTAAGCCATTGCCGACCACCCAAGAGACCATCGGCGGCCCGCAAAAAGTTTTGGGCATTAAACAATACGCGGACGGCACGCTGTTGCGCACGCCCAGCTGGAAATTATACGAAGTGGTCAATCAAAAAGTCCAATTACTGGCCAATTACCAAGTTTTGTCCGACACTTATCTTGGCAAAAAGATTTTTGATGTTGATTTTTCAGTGATTGCCGAATACGAACTCTTGAAGTAATTATTTATTTTTGAAGAAAAAATGGCCGGATTATCCGGCCATTTTTTCTTTACAGATTGATATTTTTTAAAAAATATTATATACTAAATTAGGTAAATTATTATGATCAAAAGAATTTTAAAATCAAAAATTTTTTGGATAATTGTCGTTTTATTAGTGGTTGGCGGGATCGCGTCCGCTCGTTTTTTTAATCAAGAAAAAAAAGTGGAATACGTCACTTCTGATGTTTCGCGCGCCAATCTGATTCAATCGGTTTCCGCCACCGGCAAAGTCAAATCCGCATCTGAAATCGACTTAAATTTTAAAAACGCCGGCAAATTGGAAATTTTAAAAGTCAAAGTCGGCGATCGCGTCACCGCAAATCAAATTTTAACCCAATTAAAAGCCAGTGATTTGGCGATTAACGTCAGGAAGGCG
>DATDWV010000039.1:0-4055 GCA_035289505.1 Patescibacteria group bacterium
CAAATAAAGAATCCCGGTTTTTTCCAAGCGATTTTTTTTGAAGTTATAGCGATAGCCCGTGGCGTCAATAATCAAAATCGGGGCGATTAACAAAAAAAGGGGGATAAAAATTAGATATAAAATTCGGCGATATTTGAGATGCATAGTTAGTAGGCTTTTAAGGCTTGTAGAAACTGATAAAATATTGTAGACTGATTAAGTAAAGTTTGTTTAAATTCTAACATAAATTTTCTTTTTTTTCTAATTCAACAATTTTGAAATGGCAAATTATCTAATTTCGGGCAATCAAAAATTAAAAGGGGTTTTGACGACCAATACTTCTAAAAACGCGGCTGTGGTTTTGCTTAATGCCGCTTTGTTAAATTCGGGTAAAACCACTTTGTATGATGTGCCAAAAATTGAAGAAGTAAATCGGATTATTGAAGTTTTGACCAGCATCGGTGTGAGCATTAAGTGGTTTGATCAAAAGAATTTAATTATTTTGCCGCCAAAAAAATTAAAATTAAGCCAGATTAATTATGGTGCGGCGATTAAAACCAGAAGCATTTTGTTTTGGCTTGGCGTAATCATTCATCGCCAAAAAAATTTTTTAGTGCCTTATCCCGGCGGTTGCGATTTAGGTTCACGAACGGTTAAACCCCATCTTTTTGCCTTGGAAAATTTCGGTGTTAAAATTAAAACCAAGCCGCGGTATTATCAAGTGAGCTATCAGCGCTTAAAACCGGGTCGCGAAATTGTTTTATACGAATCCGGCGACACGGTCACGGAAAACGCGATTTTGGCCGCGGCCAAAATCGCGGGCAAAACCACGATTAAACTCGCTTCCGCCAATTATCAAGTCACTGACTTGTGTTATTTTCTTCAAAGGTTAGGGGTAAAAATCAAAGGCATCGGCACCACGACTTTGGAAATTTGGGGTAAAAAAAATATCCACAAAAACGTCAGTTATTATTTAAGTGAAGATCCGATTGAATCAATGCTTTTTTTGGCCATTGCCGCCACGACTAATTCGCCTTTGACGATTAAGCGCTGTCCGATTGAATTTTTAAAGTTAGAGCTTTTAAAACTGGAAAAAATGGGCTTGAGATTTGAAGTCAGCCGTAACTATTTGGCGAAAAACGGCAAAACCAGTTTAGCGGATATTAAAGTTTTCCCCAGCAAACTTAGGGCTTTAACCGAAAAAATTTACGCCCGGCCTTATCCCGGCTTAAATATTGATAATTTGCCGTTTTTCGTGCCAATCAGTACTCAAGCCAAGGGCAAAACTTTGATTTTTGACTGGGTTTACGAAAACCGGGCGATTTATTACACGGAACTTAATCGTTTAGGCGCGCAAATTGAATTAATTGATCCGCATCGGGCAATCGTTAGCGGCCCAACCAAATTAAAAGCAACCGAGATTGTTTGCCCGCCGGCTTTGCGTCCGGCCACCATTATTTTAGTCGCGATGCTGGCCGCTACCGGCCAATCAATTTTACGCAATGTTTATTCCATTGAGCGCGGTTATGAAGATTTGTGCAATCGTTTGTCTAAAGTCGGAGCGAAGATTAAGAAGATAGATTAAAAAAAGTTTAAAGCGTAAAGCGAAAAGTGTAAAACAGCCAATTAAGCACCAAATCACAAGCACCAAGCTCTCCCGCACCTTAATTTATTTTTTAAAATGAATACGGGATCCCGCTTTTGCGGGACAAATAAATCATAAATCCAAAATCCAAATGTCAAATCAATATCAAAATCCAAATTTAAAATTGCCATTTTATAAAAAAATCTTAGTGGCTTATTTGTTATTAAATATTTTAGTCGTGATTTTTATCGCTGGCTATGGCGCTGGTTTTTTAAAACAAAATTTGGGGCAATCAAGCCAAGCGGCTGATGGCCAAGTTTTGAATAAAGAAGAGGTTCCGGAGTATTTAAAAAAAGACGTTAATTTTGAACAGTTTTGGCAAGTCTGGGAATACATCAAAGAAAATTACGTGAAATCAGATATTTCGGAAAGCCAGCTTTTTTACGGCGCTTTGGCCGGTCTGGTCGCTTCTTTGCGCGATCCTTATTCGGTTTTTTTGGATCCTGATTTTTCCAAAGAATTTAGCCAAGAGCTTGCCGGCAGTTTTGAAGGTATTGGCGCGGAAATCGGATTAAAAGAAGGGCGGCTGACCGTGATCGCGCCCTTGCCCGGCACGCCCGCGGATGAAGCCGGCTTAAAAGCCGGAGATAAAATTTTAGCCATTGACGATAAAGACACCACCGGTATGGCCTTGGATTACGCGGTGAGCATTATTCGCGGCAAAAAAGGCACAGAAGTTAAATTAACAGTTATCACCACTGGCGATGACGAGCCGCGGGAATTAAAAATTATCCGCGATAAAATTGAAATTGACAGCGTCAGATTTAATCGCAAAGACACAACCGGCAAAAACGAAGGCGAAGAAGGTTTTTCCATGAAAGAGGACAATATCGCTTATGTTGAATTATTATATTTTAATGAAAATACTTTAGGCGATTGGAACCAAACAGTTCAGAAAATTTTAACCATGAATCCCAAGGGCATGATTTTGGATTTGCGCAATAATCCAGGCGGATTTTTACAAGTGGCCATTGAAGTTGCCGGCGAATGGGTTGACGGTAAAACGGTAGTGGCCGAGCGTTTGCGCAGCGGAGCTAAGCTTGAGCATAAGGCCGAGCGTCAGGCGCGATTTGCTTCAATCCCAACCGTGGTTTTGGTTAATAACGGCAGCGCTTCAGGTTCGGAAATTGTCGCCGGCGCCCTGCAGGATTACAAAGCGGCAACCATTGTCGGGGAAACCACATTTGGCAAAGGTTCAGTTCAGGATTTAAAAGAATTTCCCGACGGCTCGTCAGTCAAATTAACCATTGCCGAATGGCTGACGCCGAATGGCCGAAATATCAATGAGCAGGGGATTAAGCCGGATTTTGAAGTGGAACTAACCCGCGAAGATTACGACGCGGGCAAAGATCCGCAATTAGATAAAGCCTTGGAGATTCTAAAAAATCAAAAATAATTATGGAAATTAAAATTGTGCGCGATAAAACTAGTTTGGCGGAATTAATGGGTTTGGCCCAGGCCGATTTCGGAGAGATGGTCAAAGCCGTTGTTGATATTGAAAAAGGGATAATAGCGGTTGGTGGCGAATGGCATTCAGATGCCGAAAGAATTCTTTTAGAATCAGACAGCGAGCAAAAAGATTTATGGGGTATCAATTTATTTCCGGCGCGCGAAAGAGGCCAGTTCATTGAATTTACTTCTTTGATTAATATTCGGCCTCGAGTTGGCAATCGGACTATGATTATTGGAATCCCGGAAATTAAAGAAAAAATTTCTCAAGTAGTTAATAAATTGTTTTTTTAGCAATGGATATTCAACGTTGGCAAAAATTTTCTTTAAATGAACAGATGGGTAATATCGGCAGTGAAGTCAGCCGGGCTTGTTTATTTGAAGAAAAACAGGATTTAATCCAACGAGACAAAGCTCTGGAACGGGTTTTAGAAATGATTGACGCCATGATTGATCAGAAGCGTTATCCCAGTCGGCTTAAAGAAATTTGCCGGTTGCGGGAGTTAGTCGCTGATTTGTACAGCCACGGCGGTAATTATCAAGTCAGTTTAAATGATTTACTTAGTTATTTAATGCCTTTTGCTTTGCTGGCGAGAAAGTAGAGTAAAAATATGAAAAAAGAAAAATGGGAAATAATTGCTCACGAATATTATCGTGTAGCTTATTTCCCATTTTTTTTAGGTTAGTAATATGAAAATTAATATCGATCCAAAAGCTGAATTATTTAAGTGGGGGCCAATTGACGGTAAGTTAATTTATACAGATTATTTTAATGTTGCTTTTACTAAATATGCTAATAAAGTCTTTATTAGTTGCCCTGACATTTTATGGGTTGGATTTAAAGAAAAGATAATTTGCATTATTGACTATACTGAATTGAGAAAAAGCGGTGAAAGGAATTTTACGGCTTTTATTTTAAACAATAAAAAATTCAAAAATAATTTTATTTGGTGGCAGAAGGCAGTAAAATCACTTTTAACTT
>DATDWV010000040.1:0-3017 GCA_035289505.1 Patescibacteria group bacterium
AGTTCAGAATGACACGTAAAAATTGGAAGGAACACCCCTCCAAAACTGTGCTCATCTTAACTAATATTAAGAAATAAGTCAAGACAAATATTAAAAAAGACGGTTCCAAAATTCGGAACCGCCGCAGAGGAGCCATGAAAGCTCTTTCGGGCGCTAGCCTATATCAAATTTTATTTTGGTACTGCGACCAGCGCTAAACGATCAAGCTTACCAAATGTTTTCAAATCAGATTACACCGTCTCTCTGAAACTTTGTCGGCATTGTCTTGGGAGAAAAGTCCGACAAACCGAGTCAGGCACGTCTGATTTACCGCGTTAAATCAACTCTCTCCCTCAAGCGTCTCGCTTAAGGCTTTACGTCAAAAGGATTCCCTTTTGATCTTTAGTCGCTTAAGCCAGCGCTCGTTGACTTGATTCCCTCTCAACTTCCAGACATTTGGCACTAAATAATTTATCATATTTAAAAATAAAAGTCAACCCCGCTTAAACTCTAAACAGCTTTTTGGCGTTTTCCGCTGTTGCCGCGCAAACTTGATTATATTCTATTTTTTTTATTTCCGCGATTTTTTCCGCGACGTATTGGACGTATTGAGGCTGATTGCGCTGGCCGCGGAAAGGATTGGGCGCCAAATAAGGCGCGTCGGTTTCAATCAAGATTGAATCTAAGGGCAATTGATTGATCACTTCGGCTAAATTGCCGGCTTTATCAAAAGTGATAACCCCGGTAAAGCCGATAAAAAAACCTAATTTTAAAAATTCCAGCGCTTCGCTGACACTGCCGCCAAAACAATGAATCACGCCCGTTTGCCACCCTGAGCTGGTCGAATGGTTTCTTTCTTTTAAAATTTTTATTATTTCTTGATAAGCATTATTTTTTCCGTCACGGCTGTTACGGGCATGAATAATAACCGGTAAATTAAATTCTTTGGCTAAATCCAGATGCTGGTTAAAAACTTCTTTTTGTTTGGCAAAATTTTTGTCATCATGAAAAAAATCAATGCCGGTTTCGCCGATGGCAACGATTTTTTTTGAGGATTTAATTAAATCTTGATAGTCAACCAAATTAAAATCCTCGGGATGAAATTTACTGCCCAAAACATGAATCGGATGTAGGCCAACCGAAGCATAAACGCCTTTTTCGTATGAATTGGCAATAGCAACGGCTTTTTTGCTGGTGGCCAACTGCGTGCCGACATTGACCAGCCAAAGATCATTGTTTTGGCACGCCGCCAAAATTTCTTGCCAATCAGCGTCAAATTCCTGAAAATTTAAATGGGTATGGGAATCAAATAACATAAAAATCAAAAATTTGGCAGAAGAGGCAGGAAAATTTGAATAATATTAATCAGCCAATTGGCAACGCGCGATTCGGTAATTATTCCGATCAGCCATTCTAAATTTGTTATGCCTAAAATAAAAGTTAAAACAATGCCTAAGGCCAATGTTCCCTCAATCAAGCCGAGAAAAGCGCCCAATAAACGATTGAAACTTTTGATAAAAGGAATTAAAGACAGCAAGTTAAAAATTTTATTGATGAACCAAAATAATAGTCCAACCGCCCGATTGATAATCGTGAAAAGTAAAATAAAACCGATGATGTTAGCCGTTGTTTCGTTACCTAAAAAAATCGGGCTTAACCATTCACCCGGAATCTGATAATATTGCCCGGCCAGCCAAGCGCCCAAAATCAACCCGATTAAAGAACCAATGGTTTGAATAAAACCTAAGGCAAAGCCAAAAGCGATAAAAGTAAATATAATAAGGATGAGGATGAGATCAAAGATGGTGAGAAACATATTATGGCGTCATTGCGAGTCCCGCAGCCGCGGGACGAAGCAATCCCTTTTATAGATTGCTTCGTCGCGGAGTTTACATTGAGCGAAGCGAATGTGCTCCTCGCAATGACAATTTAATGAATTCTAGGAAATAGCGGTTCGCCTTTTTTGATTTTTTTTGCTTTAAAAATCGCTTCAATTTTTTCCGCGGTTTTTGGTAAAAACGGTTTTAATAATTGACTGATTTGAAAAATACCAATAACCGCTTGATTTAAAACTTTTGTCAGTTCCTTGGTTTTACCGGCTTTGGCCAAGGCCCAAGGCTTAGTTTTAGTGATTAAACCATCTAAACTACTGATATTGTCCCAAATATATTTTAATGCCTGATCAAATAAAAAATTATCAATTAGCTTATTAAAATTTTTATCTTGCTTGCCTCGCCGAAGCCTCAAGGGCGAAGGCGGGCTTAACTTAGTTTCATTCTGCTCAATCAATCCGGCGACGCGGCTGACTAAATTACCCAAACCATTGGCCAAATCCGCGTTATACGCTTCTCTTAATTTTTCGTCACTAAAATCACTGTCTTGAGTGGAATGAATATAGCGCAATAAATAATAGCGGACGACTTCAGCGCCGTATTTTTCCGCTAAAACGAACGGATCAACAATATTGCCAAGTGATTTTGACATTTTTGCTCCACCCAGATTAATGTAGCCGTGGACAAATAATTTTTTCGGCAAAGGCAATCCGGCTGATAAAAGCATGGCCGGCCAATAAACCGCGTGAAAACGGATAATGCCTTTGCCGATAATATGAACATCCGCTGGCCAAAACTTTTTGAAATTTTTGCTATTTTTGTCATAATCCAAAGCCGTCAAATAATTGGCCAAGGCATCATACCAAACATACATCACTTGGCTGGAATCGCCCGGCACGGGCACGCCCCAATTTTTGGCGCGCGCTTGCGAGCGGGAAATGGAAAAATCTGCCAAACCCATTTTGATAAAACTTAAAACCTCGTTTTTCCGGCTTGCCGGAATAATTTGATATTTGCCAGATTCAATCAGTTTTTCTAAAATTTTTTGATAATTGCTTAATTTGAAAAAATAATTTTCTTCTGAAACGACTTCTGGTACGCTACGATGCTCCGGGCATCGACCGTCAATTAATTCTTTTTCAGCATAAAATTGTTCGCAGCCGACGCAATAAAGCCCCGTGTATTTTTTCTTGTAAATATCTTTGA
>DATDWV010000041.1:0-2131 GCA_035289505.1 Patescibacteria group bacterium
CTTGATTCAACCCCGCGCCGGCGCCTGGGTAGCGGAATCAGGTGGAAAAGTGATTGGCTATTTGGTAGGTTGGGTTTGGATTAAGCGGGCGTGGCGGCCAGTTAAAACCGCCGAATTGGAAAACATGTTTGTGCTGCCGGATTTTCGCAGCCAGGGCGCGGGTAAGACTCTGATCAAAGAATTTTTAACCTGGTGTCAGGCAAAGAAAGTTAAAAGCGTGGAAGTTTGGGCAGAGTTTGATAACGAATTAGGCAAAAAGTTTTATCAAGATAATGGCTTTGTTCCCGCCCGGCAAATGTTTGAATTGTCACTAAGATAATTTAAATTAACTTAGTAGTTCGATGATTCGAATCATCGAACTAATTATTTAGCGGTCATTACTAGATATAGTCCGAGAACAGACAAGCCAAGGCCAAGTAAATATCTTAAATTGACGCCTTCTTTTAAAAGTAAAACCCCGAATAAGCTGCCTAAAATAATCATACCAACGCGCACCAAGGGTACACCAATAGAAAGATTGACCCCCAGAGCAAACATTCGGATAAAGAAAATGCTGGCAAGACCAACAAAAACTCCGGCAATAATCGAATAAATCAAGCCTGGTTTAGTAATATCCGGATGCTCGCCGCCAAATTGCCAACGGAGCCAAAACCAGCCAATGGCGACGACAAAAGAAGTGATATTGATAATTGCCGCCCCTAAATTATCGTTAATTTTGCCACTGGCGAGTTTCAAAAACAAATCAAACAAAGAGTAAAAGAATATGGTGAAAAGCGCAGTTGTGAGCCAATTCATAATCTAGGAAATAACGATTTGTCTAATTTTATTAGACTCCCGTTAAAGGTTTTAGCAATTTGGGCGGCGGTATCAGGCATAAAAATTTGCAGATAGTAATTCAAGTTTAGGATTTTTTTGATGTAGGCGGTTAGCAAATCTTTTTTCTCGCCGGCGGATTTTTCCCAGGGTTTGTCTTTGGCGATGGCTTGGTCCAACTCCCTAAAACCTTGCCATAAAGTTTCCAAGGCCAAATTAAATTCGTAATGGTTTAAATGATTAAACAGGCCGTCGGGTGCAGTTGGTTTAGCGATTTTGTTTCCGGTCAATTCATCTTTTTCGGCCATTTTGGCCACCCGGGAAACTAAATTACCCAGGCCGTTGGCCAAGTCGGCGTTGTAAGCGCCTTCAAATAAAGGCAGGGTAAAGTCGCTGTCGTTGAAGGGGTGGATTTTGGCTAATAAATAGTAGCGGAGGGCGTCTACCCCGTATTTTTTAGACAGGAAGATTGGATCGATGACGTTGCCCAGACTTTTGCTCATTTTTTGGCCGCCCGACTGAATAAAGCCATGGATCATGATCTGCCGGGAGTTAGGCAAGCCGGCAGACAGGAGCATCGCTTGCCAAATGGCTGACTGTTGGCGGAGATTATCTTTGCCGGCGATTTGGATTCCCGGCCAAAAGCCGTCAAACCCTGCCACTTGAGGCCAACCAAGGTTAGAAATGTAAAAAATTAGGGCATCAAACCAAACATACATCACGTGGTCGGGATCGTCGGGAACGTCAACCCCCCAGGGCATTTTGCTTTTTAACCGGGAAACAGAAAAGTCCTCCAAGCCGCTTTTAACAAACTCGATGATTTCGTGGAAGCGGTAGAGGGGCACGACAAAATCCGGATTTTTCCCGTAAAACTCCAATAATGGTTTTTGGTATTTAGAAAAGCGAAAAAAATAATTTTCCTCATTAATCAGTTCGATTTCCAGATTGGGGTGGATCGGACACCGGCCTTGTTCCAGTTCGGAATCGGTTTTTTCCAATTCGCAGCCGACGCAATATTTGCTTTTGTAAGTTTTTTTGTAAATATCATTGTTTTTAAGGCATCTTTGCCAAAGTTCTTGGGCGGCTTCCAAATGGCGTTTTTCGGTAGTGCGAATAAAATGAGTGTAGCTTAAATTAAGTGCCTGTTTTAATTTGTTCCAGGTAGCGACTGATTGGTCGCAGTAAGCTTGGGGCTCAAGTTTTTCTTCCAGCGCTTTCCGATAAATTTTTAACCCATGCTCATCAGTGCCGAAACTAAAAACCACCTTCTCGCCCAGCAAACGATGGTACCGGGCCAGGGTATCAGCCTGGATAATTT
>DATDWV010000042.1:0-9863 GCA_035289505.1 Patescibacteria group bacterium
TTTGCAAAAACCGGGGGGAATCGCGCCGGTTGCTTCAGAAAAACCGGAAAAGAGTAAGGATAAAACTAAAAAAGATTAATATTTATAAAAATGTTTGAAGAAAAACCCACAATTGATTTTGACGCTTTAAAAATTACCTTAGCGTCTCCGGAACAAATCAAGACTTGGTCTCATGGCGAAGTAACCAAGCCGGAAACGATTAATTACCGCACCCAAAAACCGGAGAAAGACGGTTTATTTTGCGAGCGGATTTTTGGGCCGTCCAAAGATTGGGAATGTTATTGCGGCAAATACAAAAAAATCCGCTACAAGGGAATTATTTGCGACAAATGCGGGGTGGAAGTGACCAGATCTGTTGTGCGGCGTGAGCGCATGGGGCATATTAATTTATCTAGCCCGGCGACGCATATCTGGTTTTTGCGCGGCGTACCTTCAAAAATCGGTTTGATGCTTGATTTGTCACCGCAAGCCTTGGAAAAAGTGATTTACTTCGCGGATTTTATTATTATTCAAGTTGACGAGGATTTGAAAAAACAAACTTTGGAGCAGATTCGTCAGGAATTCAAAGCGAAAAAGAAAAAAATTGAATCTGATTTTTCCCGGCAGGAAAATTTGGTCAAGACCCGCGCCGGCCAAGAAAAAGGCAGCCAAGCGGGAAGCGAAAAAGAAGTTTCCACTTTAGAAAACAGCAAGGCGGAAAAAATTAAAGACCTTGAGCACATTTTGCATTTGGCTGAACAAGAATTAAAAGACTTAAAACCGCTAAAAATTATTTCCGAACACGTTTATCAGGATTTGTCTTTGAAATACGGCCATATTTTTGAAGCCGGCATTGGCGCCGAGGCAATCAGAAATATTTTGGAAAAAATTGATTTGGCCAAATTAGTTTCAGAATTAAACCAGCAATTACCAGAAGCCCAGCCGCCGCTGCGCGATAAAATTTTAAAAAGATTAAGATTAGTCAGAAATTTACAAAACAATAAACTCCGTCCCGAGTGGATGATTTTAACCGCGGTGCCGGTGATCCCCCCGGATTTGCGGCCAATGGTGCCTTTGGACGGCGGTCGTTTCGCCACCTCTGATTTGAATGATTTGTATCGGCGCATTATCAACCGCAACAATCGTTTAAAACAATTGATGGAATTAAACGCGCCGGAAGTCATTTGCCGAAACGAAAAACGGATGCTGCAAGAAGCGGTTGACGCTTTGATTGACAATAATGCCCGCCACGCCAAAACCGTCACCGCGTCTACCGGCCAGAAACGGCAGTTGCGTTCTTTGGCCGATATTTTAAAAGGCAAACAAGGCCGCTTCCGCCAGAATTTGCTCGGCAAAAGAATTGATTATTCCGGCCGCAGCGTGATTGTCGTCGGGCCAAAATTAAAATTAGACCAATGCGGTTTGCCCAAGCGCATGGCTTTGGAATTATTCAAACCATTTGTCATCAGCCGCTTAATCGCCCAAGAACTCGTTCATAACGTCCGCAGTGCGAATCGGTTTATTGAAAGCGGCCGAAACGAAGTCTGGGATATTTTGGAAGACATCGTTAAAGACGCCCATGTTTTGCTCAATCGCGCCCCGACTTTGCATCGGCTCGGCATTCAAGCTTTTAAGCCGGTTTTAATTGAAGGCAAAGCGATTCAGGTCCATCCTTTGGTTTGCGAAGCGTTTAACGCTGATTTTGACGGTGATCAAATGGCGGTCCACGTCCCGCTCACCGAAAAAGCCAAATGGGAAGCGGCGAATTTAATGGTTTCCGCCAAAAACATTTTAAAGCCAGCGACAGGCGATCCAGTGGCGCGGCCGACCAAAGACATTGTTTGGGGCTGTTATTATTTGACGACGATTAAAGAAGAAAAAGGCGAATTAAAAGTTTTTTCTTTCCCCCAAGAAGCGGTGATTGCTTATTCCCTTGGTCAAATTAGAATTAATCAAAAAATAAAAATTCGTAGCGATGAAACTTTAGATAAAAAATTAAAAGCCGGCGGCATCAAACAAAATTTGATTGAGACCTCAGTCGGCCGAATTATTTTTAATCAGGTTTTGCCCATTGATTATCCTTATTTAAATCGGGTCATGGACAGCAAAAGTTTAAGGGTGATGGTGGCGGAATTTTTGGAAAAATACGGCGACAAAGTTGCCGCGGAACTTTTGGATAAAATTAAAACTTTAGGTTTGAAATATTTGACCCAGTCCGGCTATTCTTGGGGCATGGATGACGTGCCGAAAATTGAAAGAAAGCAGGAAATTGTCACGGCCGGTGAGGCGGAAGTGGAAGAAGTGGAAAACCAATACAATTCCGGCTTGCTCACCGACAGCGAACGGCACACCAAAGTCATTGAAATTTGGATGGGGGTAAAAGATAAAATCGTGAAAATGAGTCAAAACACTTTAGATCCGTTTGGCCCGATTTACACCATGGTTGAGTCCGGCGCGCGCGGCAGCTGGAGCCAATTGATTCAGATTGTCGGGATTAAGGGTTTGGTGACCAATCCGGCCGGAGAAATTATTGAATTGCCGGTAAAAGGAAATTTCAAAGAAGGTTTTGACGTTTTGGAATATTTTATTTCCACTCACGGTGCGAGAAAAGGACTTTCCGATACGGCTTTAAGAACGGCCAACGCCGGCTATCTGACGCGGCGGTTAATTGACGTGTCCCAAGACGTGATTATCGTTGAGACGGATTGCGGCGAAACTGAAGGCATTATTTTAACCAAAAAAGCGAGTGAAGCGATTAACGCCAATTTGGCCGAACGGGTGCGGGGTCGCTGTGTTTTAGAAAAAATCGTTGATTCAAAAACCAAAAAAGTGATTATTAATAAAAATGAAATCATTGACTCCAGAAAAATGGAGCAATTAAAAGCTTTGGATTTACCCCAAATTCGGGTGCGTTCGGTGATGACTTGCAAAACCCGCCGCGGCGTCTGCCAGCAATGCTATGGCTGGGATTTGGCCTATAATAAGCCGGCGGAATTCGGAACAGCGGTGGGGATTATCGCCGCCCAAAGTATTGGCGAACCCGGCACGCAGTTGACGATGCGGACTTTCCACACCGGCGGCGTCGCTGGCTTGGACATTACTCAAGGTTTGCCGCGGGTGGAAGAAATTTTTGAATCTCGGCCGCCGAAAACCAAAGCTTTTATCGCCGAATTTGACGGTAAAATTAAAATTGAACAGCCCAAAGAAGCCAGTCAATTGACGCGGGGCAAGGTCGTAAAAATTTTATATGAAAAATTAGACCAAGATATTTATCCCCTAAACCAGCCTAAGGAAAAATCAAAGAAAAAATCGGAAAAAGCGGAAAAGCCGGCAGGGAAAGAAAAAGTTAAAGTTAAAAATCAGCAAAAGGTGGGCCGAGGCGACGTGCTTTTAGTCACCGCTGACGGCGAAAAAGTCATTGCCAAGCGCGATGGCGTGGCGGAAATTGAAAAAGAGCGATTAATCGTTTCGGTGAAAGAAGAAAAAACGCATGTTTATCAAATTCCGCCGGAATTTCATCTCCTTGTTTCTGACGGCGACTTAGTCAACAAAGGTGACGCCTTAACCAACGGCAGTTTGGATTTGCGTCAGCTTTATCATTTAAAAGGCAAAGCGGAAACTGAGCGTTATGTCGTTGACGAGATTCAGCAAATTTATTCTTCCCAGGGCCAGAAATTGGATAATCGCCACGTTGAATTAATCGTGAAGCAGATGTTTTCCCGGGTTTTGGTGACCGAATCCGGCGACACGGAATTTTTGGCTGGCCAAAAAATAGAAAAAGACGAATTCGAAGACGCTAATGCGGCGGCAAAAAAGGCTGGCGGTGAGCCGGCCAAAGCCGAGGAATTGCTTTTGGGCATTTCCAAAGTTTCGCTGTCCACTTCCAGCTTTTTGTCTGCGGCATCTTTTCAGGAAACTTCCCGGGTTTTGATTAACGCGGCGGTGGAAGGCCGAATTGATTATCTGCGCGGCTTGAAAGAAAACGTGATTATCGGCCGCTTGATCCCGGCCGGCACGGGCTTTATTGCACGCGAAGCGAAGAAAGAATAATTTTTTTTCAATTTAAATTTAATCTTGCCGCTCGCGAGCGGCAAGACCAACCTAGCGCCTAACGGCGCTTTTATTGTCTTCACTTTAATCATTTTTTATGTTAAAATACATTCGTTAAATGTTAATTGTTAACGGTTAATTTCTAACTATGTCTCGTCGAAAAATCAGCCGAATTAGGGGTTTGCGCGATTTTGATTTCAGTCCGCCGCCGTTTGAACTCTCCGGCCAAACCAAGCGCCGCATCGCCATTATTCTTTTAATTACCGTTGGCTTAATTACTCTTTTAAGCTTATTTGATTTAGCCGGCGCCTTTGGCATTTATTTAAATAACATTTTAAAAATTCTTTTTGGCAGTTTGCGCTGGTATTTGCCGATTATTCTGCTTTTAGTCGGCTATTTTTTATTGCGGCCGATCAAATACGCGGTCAAAGCCGCGAACATCGTCGGCTTATTTATTTTTATTTTTTCCTTTAACGGTTTGGTCCATTTGCTTTTTCACCAAGATGAATTAGTCCCCGCGGCCCAGGCGGGTTTGGGTGGGGGTTATTCCGGTTTGGTTTTGTCTTATCTTTTTATGAGATTTATGGGTTTTTGGGCCGGGGTGGTGATTGGTTTAGCTTTGACGGTGATTGGTTTCTTTTTGCTTTTTGATGTGAGCTTGCCGCAAGGGAAGGATGACGATGACGATGAGGATGAGGGTAAGGGGAAAGGGAAAATAAAATCTTGGCTGGAAAAATTAAATGAAACTTTGGCCAAAAGAAAAATGGAAAAAGCCGTGGCGCGGCGGGAAAAAAATCAAATGCAAAACACCGAGCCAATGCCGGCGGAGCCGATTTTTTCTCGGCACAGCGTGGAAATTGAGCAGCAGGGCGACAAAAGAGTGAAAGCGAAAGAAGTCAGCGAAGAGGAAAAGGAAAACAAGCAATTGGATTTAGGCATTGCCAAATTTAAAAAAACCAAAATTGATTTGCCCTTAGATCTTTTAGACGGCAAAACCACTATTCCGGACGGCGGAGATTTGAAAACTAATAAAATGATTATTCAAAAAACTTTGTCTAACTTCGGCATTGAAGCGGAAATGGGCGAAGCCCAAGTCGGGCCAACCGTCACCCAATACACTTTAAAACCAGCGGAAGGCGTCAAGCTTTCGCGGATTACTTCTTTAAGCGATAATTTCGCCTTAGCTTTGGCGGCTCATCCGATTCGGATTGAAGCGCCGATTCCGGGGCGATCACTCGTGGGCATTGAAGTGCCTAATCAAGCCACCGCGCTTGTCCCGCTAAAAGAAATTTTAGCCAGCGAAGCATTCCATAAACGCCGGTCTAATTTGATTGTCGCTTTAGGCAAAGACGTAATGGGCCGGCCTTGGCTGGCGGAACTTGACCAGATGCCGCATTTGCTGATTGCCGGGGCTACGGGCTCGGGCAAAAGCGTTTGCATTAACGCGATTATTTTAAGTTTGCTTTTTCAAAACGGGCCGGGTGATCTTAAATTAATTTTAGTTGATCCCAAGCGGGTGGAGCTGCCGATTTATAACGGCATTCCTCATTTGTTAACGCCGGTGATTACTGACGTTAAAAAAACTATCAATGCCTTGCGCTGGGCGATTAAAGAAATGGAAAATCGTTTTGATATTTTATCCAAAGCCCATCATCGCAACATCGGCAGTTTTAACGCGGTCAGCGCGGAAAAAATGCCGTATATCGTGGTTGTCATTGATGAACTAGCAGATTTAATGGCCGCGGCCGGTGTTGAGGTGGAAGCCGCGATTGTCCGCCTCGCTCAAATGTCGCGCGCCGTGGGCATTCATTTAGTCTTAGCCACTCAACGGCCGTCAGTTGATGTTTTGACCGGCTTAATCAAAGCCAATATCACTTCCCGCGTGGCGTTTTCCGTGGCCTCGCTGGTTGATTCCCGAACGATTTTAGACATGTCGGGCGCGGAAAAACTGCTGGGCCGAGGCGATATGCTTTATATTTCCGCGGAGATTTCCAAACCCAAACGTTTGCAAGGCGCTTATTCTTCAGATGAAGAAATTAAACGGGTGATTAGTTATCTGAAAGAACGAGCCGAGCCGGATTACATTGACGAAGTGGTGGAAAAACAGCAAGTGAGTTTTGAGGAAAGCGATTTTGGCGAAACCGATGAAAGTGATCCTTTACTGCCCGAGGCCAAAGAGGTGATTTTGTTAGCCAAAAAAGCTTCGGCCTCGCTTTTGCAGCGCCGGTTGCGGGTGGGTTATGCCCGCGCCGCCCGGATTTTGGATTTGTTGGAACATCAGGGTTTTATCGGCCCGGGCGAAGGCGCCAAGCCCAGAGAAGTTTTAGGCGGCGGGATGATGAGCACCAATAATGAAAGTGAGATTGAGGAAAACGAAGATATGATTGAGACTGATAATGATGATATTTTAGAAACAGATGAAAAGTAAAATAAATCACAAATACAAAATTTCAAATTCCAAATAAGCACCAATAACCAAAATTCAAAAAAAATTTTAATGTTTATAATTTAAATATTTGAATTTAATATTTATTTGGAATTTGTGATTTTGAATTTGGTGCTTAATATTTTAACTTTTAACTTTTGAATTTTTATTATGACTGGCTTTCGCCTAAAAAAAATCACTAACCCCCCGACGTTAGGGGAAAAATTAAGGAATGTCAGGAACAATTTAGGCCTTAATTTGAAAGAAGTGTCAGGGGCGACTAATATTGCCATGAAATATTTAAACGCCTTGGAAGCCGGTGATTATTTCAATTTGCCCGGCGAAGCCTACGCCAAAAGTTTTTTAAAAGTTTACAGCGCGTTTTTGGGCCAAGACGCCCGCGAATTCGTCGCGATTTACGAAACCGAGCAAAAAATTTACGCCAAAACCCAAAAAAACCAGAATGGAAAATTCAATCAGCCGGTGAAAATCGTTTCTTCCGCTCATTTAATGGTGACGCCGAGGGTGATTCGCAGCGCGATCGTCGGGGCGCTGGCTTTAGCGATTTTAGTGTATCTGGGAATAAAAATGGTTAAAGTTATTACCCCGCCTCTTTTAATTATTGATCAGCCGACGGAAAATTTAATCACTAATGATAATTTCGTGGAAGTGGCGGGGCGCGTGAGGCCGGAAACCACTTTGGAAATTAACGGCACCCGAGTTTTCGCCGATCAATTCGGCGAATTTAAAGAAACCATTGACTTGCAGGCTGGAGTCAATATAATTGAGATAGTGGCGGAAAAGCGCCACGGCAAGCAAACCAAAAAATATTTACAAGTCGTAGTTAATTAATAATTAATAAGCGAAATTATGGCGAAAAAAGAGGAGAAATCAACAGGCGCAAACAAGGGGGGAGATCGCTTAACCGCGGCGGCTCAAGCCATTGAGCAAATCAAGCAGAGGTTTGGCGAAGGCTCAATTATGAAATTGGGCGAAGCCAAGAGAATGGAAGTGGCGGCGGTTTCCACCGGCTGCCTTTCGCTTGATTTAGCGTTAGGCGTGGGCGGCGTGCCGCGCGGCCGAATTATTGAAATCTTCGGGCCCGAAGCTTCCGGCAAAACCACTTTGGCCCAGCATATTGTTGCGGAAGTGCAAAAAGTGGGCGGCGTGGCGGCGTTTGTTGACGCGGAACACGCGCTGGATCCGGAATACGCCAAAAAAATCGGCGTAAACATTAAAGATCTTTTAATTTCCCAGCCGGATACCGGCGAGCAGGCTTTGGAAATCGTTGAGACTTTGGTGCGCTCTAACGGCGTGGACGTGGTGGTAATTGATTCGGTGGCGGCCTTAACGCCGAAAGCGGAAATTGAGGGCGAGATGGGCGATTCGCATATGGGCCTGCAAGCGCGATTGATGAGCCAGGCCTTGCGCAAGTTAGCCGGCATCATCTCTAAAACCAATACGATGGTCATTTTTATTAATCAGATTCGTCACAAGATCGGCATTTTTTTCGGCAACCCTGAAACCACGACTGGCGGCATGGCTTTGAAATTTTATTCGTCTGTTCGCATTGAAGTTCGCCGCGCGGCGCAAATCAAGCAAGGCGAAAGAATTATTGGCAATCGGGTCAAGACTAAAATCGTCAAAAATAAAGTGGCGCCGCCTTTTGTCGCTTGCGAATTTGATATTATGTATAATGAAGGAATTTCGATTTCCGGCGATGCTTTGGACACAGGCGTCATTTATGAAGTGATTAATAAAAGCGGCAACACGTATAGCTTTGGCGAAAATAAACTCGGCATCGGACGGGAAAACGCCAAGCAATTCTTAAAAGAAAATCCCAAATTGATTAGTGAAATAAAAAAAGCCGTTTGGCTAAAAGCCAAAAGCGGCAGCACGCCCACGATCAAACCAGAAGCTTAAAATTTTTCGTGATTTAAAGAGCAAAAACCCCAGTTTAAACACTGGGGATTTTGCTACCAACTTTTTGGTTTTTTGAAATGCTTAGTTTTTAAGCGAAGCTCTTTGCCTTTTTTGGTATTTTTTTTAGCGTGTTTGATGCGGGCTTTTTTGGCGCTATTCATTCCCATAGTTTTGTTAGTTAAGATAAGTGAATAAAAGTATTTAAGAAACTCTTTCCACATATTCTCCGGTTTCCGTGTTGATTTTTATAATGTCGCCCTCTTTGATAAAAAGCGGCACGGCCACGGAATAGCCGGTTTCAATTTCAACGGCTTTAGTCACTCGGCCTTGGGCGGAATCGCCTTTTACCCCTTCCGACGCTGACACGACTTTAAAATCCATTTTCGGCGAAAGTTCAATATTAATCGGAGCATCATTAAAGGTGATTAATTGTACTTCACAGCCCTCTTTTAAAAAATTAATCTGTTCGCCGAGTTGAGCGCGGGAAAAAGTCAATTGATCGTAAGTTTGATTATCCATAAAAACATAATCCGCTCCGGTTTGGTATAAAAAATTGATTTTTTTGGTGGCAACGTCTCCGGTCTCCACTTTATCGCCGGGCTTAAAATTATATTCCACGACTTTGCCGCTGATTAAGTTTTTCAATTTGGCTTGGACAACAGGCTTTCGCATCTGCATTCGGACAAATTTAGCGATTAAAACTTTATGCGGCCCCCCGTTATAAATAATCGTAAGCCCTTGTTTAATATCATTTAAACTGCCTAAGATCGTCATGTTGATTATTTATTGGTATATGGTAGTAAAGCCATGGTGCGCGCCCGTTTGATCGCGGTCGCTAATTTTCTTTGATGTTTAGTGCAAACCCCGCTTCGTTTGCGCGGCACGATTTTGGCATACGAAGAAATAAACCGCCTTAAAGTTTGGGTGTCTTTATAATCAATTTCTTCGCTGAAATTATTAATGCAAAAATAACACTGGCGGGTTTTGGGAATAACATTATTATTTTTAACCATAAATTTAAGTTAATCCAGCCGGAGGCTGGTCGCCTCTGGCGACAAGTTAATCAAAAAAATCCGATCCCTTGATCTCCTGATTTCTGAATCTCTCGCTCACCTATTTAAAACGGAATATTTTCAATTTTAATCTCGTCATCGCTTGTTGGCTCGGGTTGGCTGAAATCATCGCTGGCGGCAAAATTGCTTTCGCTTTTGCCAGCATTTGCACCTTTAGTGTCAAGCATAATCATATTTTCCGCGACAATTTCCGTGCGATAACGCTTGACGCCATCTTGGCCTTGCCAATCGCGGGTTTGGAGCCGACCTTCAATATAAACTTTATTGCCTTTCTTTAAATATTGACCGCAGATTTCGCCAAGTTTGCGCCAAGCAACAATATTATGAAATTCCGCTTTTTTTTGCTTCTCACCTTGGGCATTAGTCCAAATCAGATTGGTCGCGACCGAAAAACTCGTCACGGTTTGGCCGGA
>DATDWV010000043.1:0-2800 GCA_035289505.1 Patescibacteria group bacterium
ACCTATCAGATTTGGGCCAGCCGCGTCGGCTATTTAGAGCCAATTGCCTTATTTTTTGCCTTATTGGCTTTTCTTTTTTTCCTTAAAGCCATGGAAAAAGATAAATTTTTTATCTGGTTTGGCGTTTTTGTCGGGTTGGCAATATTATCAAAATACACGGCAATTTTTGTTTTAATTGCCGCTTTGGCTTACCTTTTTTTTGAAAATAAAAAGTTTTTATTAAATAAAAATTTAATTATCGGCCTGATTTTAATAATCATCATTTTTTCGCCGGTAATAATTTATAATTTAATGATGTTTTCCGCTCGCGGTCATTTTGATCTTCAATTTTCCATTTTATTCGGTCAAGATATCAGTAAAGATTGGCCGATTATCAGCCGCGAAGTCAAGGGTTTTAGTTTTAATAATATCGTTAATTTAGGTCAGTCATTTTTAGGCCTTTATTCCCTTCCTGCCTTAAGTTTAATCGCCCTTTCTTTGTTGGTTATTAGCTTGAGAAGTTTTCCCGATTTAAAAAATAATAAAAAGAATTATCTTTTACCGCTGATCATCATAGTTTTATTAATTGAATTTAGCGTTTTAGGCGCTTCCGAACGATTGCTTTCTTTATTAAATCCATTTTTTGCCTTGGCTTTAGCCGCTAGCCTTTACGCTTTTGGCCATTATCTTTGGCGGAAAAATTATCAAGTCATTTTCTATTGCATGATTGGAATTTTTATGCTAACATTTATTTTTGAGTTAATTTACAATTTAAATACAAATCATTTTTATCAACCCATGGGCCAAGCGGGCAAAAATTATGCCGGTAATCTGCGTTTTGATAACGGTATTTTTAAGGAGCTGGCAGGCTATTTGACAACAGAAACCGATATTTTAAAAAAGCCGAATTTAAAGATTAAAAGTTTTTCTGACTTAAAGCTTGATTTGTCTGAAGATGCTGCGGCAAGCGATGTGATTATTTATGATCGAAATTTACATTGGTTTTCCAGTCTTTGGACGCTTCGACGTTATGGGATTTATTACCGAAACATTATTATTGGCGATGTGGATTTGGCGATTTTAATGCCCAAAACAGATTTCCGGGAATTTTTTAAACAAGCCGGGGTCAAAAATTTATATTACATTTACGGCTCCCCTGATTTAGAAACCGATAAAGTTGCCGCCCAACCTAATCGCCAGTTTTCCGCGCAAATGGCTAATTTATTTGGTAACAGTGATTCGGAAATTGAAGAAATCAAAGATCGAGAGGGCAGCGCCGCTTTTAAAATTTATAAATTAAATTTGAATCCATGACTAATAAAAAAATCTCAACTCTCGCTGCCCTTATTATTTTATTCGCGGTTTTAGGTTTTCTGGGCTATTATTTTTGGTCCAAATCAGAACCAAAAGATCAATTTGAAAAATTTTTTGAATTTCAAATCGTCAAAACCGATTTGACCGACTGGGAAAAAGAAAAATTTACTAAAGAATTTACGGCGGCTAAAGAGGCTTTACGGTTAAACCCGGATGAGTTTCAGACTTGGTTGATTTTGAGTGGAGCCAAAAAAGCCGTGGGTGATTATCGCGGCGCTGAAGAAATCTGGCTTTATGTCAATCAAATCCGACCATTCAATAGCATTTCGTTTAATAATTTGGGCGATTTATACGCTAATTTTTTGAATGAATACGATAAGGCCGAAGAAATGTTTAAAATCGCCGTTGCCAATTCCAAGGGCGAAGAAATTAATTGGATTTATGTCAGAAGCCTTTTTGATTTATATCTAAAAACTAATCAGCCGGATAAAGCCGAAAATCTGCTGTTGGAAAGTTTAGCGAATCAGCCTGATAATTATGATTTGAATATTATGTTAGCCAGTTTTTATCGGGATTTAAGTCAAAAAGAAAAAGCGCTGCAATATTATCAAAAAGCGCTGGCGCTTAAGCCCGATAATGAAGCGGTAAAAAAAGAGATTGAGGCGCTTAAGTAAAAATGGCAGTAAAGATAATTCAAAAATCAATCTTTAGTTATCATAGGTCCGCTTAGTCTCAGAAAGCATTTTTTCCAAGCTGAATTTCTGGCTAAAATCAATTTTAGTTTGATTGGCCAAATCTTGCGCCAATTTTTTATTTTCTAAAAATTCAACGATTGCTGCCGCCAAATTTTCTGGATCAGCTGGTTTGACTAATAATCCATTAACACGGTTGTTTATAATTTCTGGAATGCCACCGACATTTGTCGCGACAATCGGTACGCCAGCCTGAGCGGCTTCTAGAATCGTGTAAGGCAAACCTTCTTTAATTGAAGGTAAAACAAAAATATCAAAAGCCAAAAGTAGACTGGCGGCATTTTCTTTTTTTTCTAAAGAAAAATAATCCTTTAAATTCAGTTTTTCAATTTCCAGCGTTAATTGATTTTTTAGGTTGCCGTCGCCGATTATTTTGAATTTTAGATCCGGATATTTTTTAATAATTATTGGCGCGGCCTTAATTAAATAAATTAAGCCCTTGGTCGGATAAAAATTGGCAATGGTACCAATAATCGTTTTCTCTAGCGGCAAATTAAGCTCTTTTCTCGCTTCTTTTTTTTCTAAAAAATTGTTTTTTGCTGCCCCATTATAAATAGTAATAAATTTTTGGCTTGGAGCGATTTTATTTTTTATTCCTATCTGCCGATCGAAATCTGAGACGCAAATTAAATTATTTTTATACTTCGCGGAAATTTTTTCTAGCCAAAGATAAATTCTTTTTTTCCATTTTGACATTGGCTCATTAAAAACAAAACCGTGAACCGTATAAATTATTTTTTTTACCCCGGCTTTGC
>DATDWV010000044.1:0-5247 GCA_035289505.1 Patescibacteria group bacterium
CAAAATTTTTACTTTGAGCAAAGTAATTATACCAATTTTTTCACTTGAGAATTTTTTTTAGAAAAAATTATTAAGCTATAAATAAAAAGTTTTTGAGATAAGCTACGGATGATACTATTTCAACTAAATAGCCCCATGGAGAATCGAACTCCAGTTTTCAGGATGAGAACCTGATGTCCTAGCCTCTAGACGATGGGGCCATGTTTGTATTTAACCCCTCCTATCCTCCCCTTGAAAAGGGGAGGAAATCTTGGGGTACTTCCTTGAAAAGGGGAGGAAATCTAAAATATTTCTGTGGTTCCCCTCCTTTTGAAGGAGGGGCTAGGGGTGGTTATTCAGACCTATACTAATCCTCTTCCAATTCTTTCAATAATTCTTTTTGCCGGCGGGACAATTTGGTGGGGGTTTTGACAATAACATGCACCAAATGATCGCCTCGGCCCCGGCCTTGCAAACGCGGCACGCCTTTGCCGGATAATTTAAAAATTTTGCCGCTTTGAGTGCCCTCCGGAATTTTCAGATTAATTTTGCCGTCAACCGTGTCAATTTCAATTTTACCGCCAAGCGCCGCTTGAGTAAAAGAAATCTCCACTTGAGACAAAATATCATCGCCGTCTCGTTCAAAGCGCGAATCAGGCCGGACGCGCACCGTGACGTATAAATCTCCGGCCTCCGCGCCTTTAGCACCGGCTTGACCTCGGCCTTCTAAACGAATGGTTTGGTCGCTATCAATGCCCGCGGGAATTTTAACATTGATGATTTCCTTTTGGCTAGTCGTGCCTTGGCCATGGCATTGTTTGCATGGCTTTTCCGCTTTTTTCCCTTCGCCTTGGCACTGCGGGCAAACCGAAGGCAAACCAATGCCAAAACCGATTGAGCGCAAAACTTGGCCGGTGCCGCCGCAATTTTGGCAACTGATTACTTTTGAGCCGGGCTCAGCGCCTTCGCCCTTGCAATTAGCGCAAACAACAGCGCGTTCGTAATTAATCGTTTTTTGCGTGCCAAAAATTGCTTCCAAAAAATCAAGAGTAATTTCTGTGCGCAAATCACTGCCCGCTCGCTGGCCAGACCGCCGAGTTTTAGTCCGGCCGCCTCGGCCGAATAAATCCCCAAAAATATCGCCTAAATCGCCAAATTCAAAACTAAAATTATTATTATTCGCGCCGCCGCTTTGGCGAAAGGCCTCGGCAAAATCGGAAAAATCTCGAAACCCTTCAAAGCCGGAAAATCCGCCTTGCGCCCGCGCTTGTTCAAAAGTTTGGCCATATTGATCGTATTGTTGACGCTTTTCCATATTCCCCAAAACGCTGTAAGCTTCGTTAATCTCTTTCATTTTCGCTTCATCGCCGCCTTTGTGAGGATGATGCTCATGAGCGAGCTTGTAATAAGCTTTGCGGATTTCTTCTGATGACGTGTTCTTAGCCACGCCTAAAATTTTATAATAATCCTTAGACATAATTCAACCTCTAAGTCGTGATTAAACCAATGATTAAAATGCCGATAAAATTTAAAATAAACGACAAAATAATAAAATGGCTGGTTTTAATTTTAGAAAAACCCATCATCGCTAAACCAATTTCATCCGGAAACGGCGAAGCGATAACGATCGCCCCTAAAACCGACAAAAGCCATTTGAATTTAAAACGATGTAATTGGAAAAATACTTGCCACCATTTTTTCCGTCTGACTTTAAAAAATTTAATCAAATCATCAGTCAAATTTTTTTTGATAAAACGAAAAATCACTAAATCGCCGACCACCGCGCCCAAAGCGGCAAAAAAAGAAATCGCCACTAAAGAATTGGCCTGCATTAATTTAATCAAAATTACCACGGCCGGAGCCACGGTAAAAATCGAAATGAAAAATATACCCGCCAAAAAAGCGCTTAAAAATTTAAATTCCTCGCTTAGTGTCACAATTTTTTCAATCGTATCGCTTTGGACTAAAACAATCGCCACTAATACGCTTATGACCACGATCGCTAAGTCGCGAAACAAATTATTGTTTTGTAACTTCATTCTTTGATTATATCAGAGAGGCAAGGATTTTTCACCTCGCCCCGCTTAATTTCTTACTATTTTATTTCTTACTGTCTTTACCTTTGTCTTCCACTTCGCCTTCCACCACGTCGTCTTTGCCTTTATCTTTTTTATTATCTTGATCACCGGCTGGTTGTTGATTCCCCTGGGGCGGAGTTGCTGAACCATACATCGCGGAACCGATTTTTTGAATCGCTTGGCTTAGCTCTTGGGTTTTTTGGCGAATGGCGGCCACGTCATCTTTATCTTTAATTTTTTTTAAATCTTGGATTTTATCCTCAATTTCTTTTTTGTCCTGGGCCGGCACTTTATCGCCGGCTTCGCGCAATGATTTTTCACTGGTGTAAACCAAGCTATCAGCCAAATTTCTGGCTTCAATTAATTCTTTTTTCTTTTGGTCTTCTCCGGCGTGCATTTCCGCTTCTTTTTTCATCTTTTCAATTTCATCTTTGCTTAAGCCCGAGGAAGCGGTAATCGCGATTTTTTGTTCTTTGCCGGTGGCTTTGTCTTTGGCGGAAACATTTAAAATGCCGTTGGCGTCAATGTCAAAAGTCACTTCCACTTGTGGCAGGCCCCGCGGCGCCGGCGGAATGCCGTCTAAAATAAACCGGCCTAAAGTTTTATTATCATGCGCCATGGGCCGCTCGCCTTGCAACACGTGAATCTCAACTGAAGTTTGATTATCCGCGGCGGTGGAAAAAACCTGCGATTTGGCCGTGGGCACCGTGGTATTTCGTTCAATTAACGGCGTCATCACGCCACCAAGAGTTTCTAAGCCCAAAGTCAAAGGCGTCACGTCCAAAAGCAAAATATCTTTAACATCGCCCTGCAAAATTCCGGCTTGCACCGCGGCGCCAACAGCCACGACCTCATCAGGGTTCACGGAAATATTCGGCTTTTTGCCGAAAAATTTTTCAACAGTTTGCAAAACCAATGGCATCCGCGTCATTCCCCCAACCATAATCACTTCGTCAATATTTTTAACATCTAAATTAGCGTCGCTTAACGCTTTTTTACACGGCTCTAAAGTTTCTTCCACTAAATCGCCGACTAACTCTTCCAATTTGGCGCGAGATAATTTCATCACCAAATGTTTCGGTCCGGCCGCGTCGGTGGTGATAAACGGCTGATTGATTTCGGTTTCCTGCGCCGTGGAAAGCTCAATTTTGGCTTTTTCCCCGGCTTCTTTAATGCGCTGGAGCGCCAAAGCGTCTTTGCTCAAGTCAATCCCCTGCTCTTTTTTGAATTCTTTGATAATCCATTCAATCAAACGCTGGTCAAAATCATCCCCGCCCAAATGGGTGTCGCCGTTGGTTGATTTGACTTCAATCGTATCCGGGGAAATATTTAAAATGGAAATATCAAACGTGCCGCCGCCCAAATCATAAACCGCGATTTGTTGACCCTTTTTCTTTTCAAAACCGTAAGCCAAGGCCGCGGCCGTGGGCTCGTTTAAAATCAATTTGACGTTTAAACCGGCAATTTCCCCCGCGTCTTTGGTGGCGCGGCGCTGGGCATCGTTAAAATAAGCCGGCACGGTGATAACGGCGTCCGTGATTTTTTCACCCAGCCTGGCTTCGGCGTCAGTTTTTAATTTCTGTAAAACCATGGCGGAAATTTCCTGCGGCGTGTATTCTTTATCAGACATCGCCACTTTAATTCCATCGCCGGCTTTAACCATTTTATAAGGAAGGAGCTTAACGTCGCGCTGAATTTCCGCTTCTTCCCATCGGCGGCCGATTAAACGCTTAATAGAAAACAAAGTGTTTTGCGGATTAGTCACGGCTTGGCGCTTGGCCAATAAACCAACCAAACGTTCATTGGCTTTGTTAATCGCAACAATTGACGGCGTAGTACGCGCGCCTTCGCTATTTTCCAAAACTTTCGGACTGCCGCCTTCAATAATCGCCACGGCCGAATTAGTTGTCCCTAAATCAATGCCTAAGATTTTACTCATAATTTTTTGTGTTAACTGTTAATGGTTAATTTTAATTGACTTTTAGTATAATTAATGATAAATTGATTAAACATTTTTTGTAATGCACTTTTGACCATTAGGAGGGTGAAAAATGAATTCCACTAGACTAGCTGATAAGAAATTAACTGCCGCTGAAATCCAAAAAATTGTTATTGCTAAAGTCTGCCAATACCGCGACTTAACGCCGCAACAAATTGATTTGGAGGCGGAACTATGCCGTGGCTTAGGTCTTGATTCCCTGGACATAACGGAATTATCAATTCAATTAGAAGAGGAAATTCCAGGCCTTAATTTTGAAAGCGACAAAACCAGCGATGATTTTGATCGGCTTTACGCAGCCACTGTCAAGAGTCTCGTTGAATTCATTTGCGAAAAGTTGGATATTCCAACTTCGTAATTCTGAATTTCGTCGCCCGAACGTCCTGTGGACTTTCGGGCATTTTTTATATCAGATCCCTCGCTTGCGCTCGGGATGACTAAATAAAATTATAAAATTTTATTTAGTCACTTTAACTTTTGCCGGTTTGATTACCTTACCGTACAGAAAATAACCAGCCTGAACTTCTTCAAAAACCGTTTCCGGGGCAAAATCTTTTTTTTCTTCGTGACTAACGGCTTCATGATATTCGGGATTAAATTTCTCGCCCACGGTTTTAATTTCTTCAATGCCTAGATTTTTTAAAAATTCCTCAATTTGTTTTTTAACGTGAATAAATCCGCGCGCCCAATCAGTTTTTTCGTGTTCGCTTGGAATATGCTTAATCGCTAATTTATAATGGTCAAAAATCGGCAATAATTGAGCCAAAAGCGCGGCATTGGCAAATTGAATTAATTCCACCTGATGTTTTTCGTGGTCTTTTTTTAAATTCAAGTAATCGGCTTTGGCCCGCTTCCACCCGGACAAATATTCTTCGGCTTTTTTCCGGATTTCTTCTAATTCATTTTTAAGGGATTCTAATTCGTCTTCCTTTTTTTCATCCGGCATTTTATTTAATTCAATTTATTAATTAATTCCTGGCAGTAGCGGATTAAATTAAAATTATTTTGGTAATCCATCCGCATCGGCCCTAAAATTCCAAAAACGCCGTAATTTTTCCCGGCTTGGTATTTAGCCAAAACTGACGCGCAATCGCGGCCAAAAGGATTTTGCCGGCCAATCGCGATTTCAATTTTTTCATCGAGTGCCTGAAAAATCTCATTAATCACTGAATCAAAATGATCAATCACTTG
>DATDWV010000045.1:0-13635 GCA_035289505.1 Patescibacteria group bacterium
GGGCGAAGGCGTTTCCGAGGATTAAACATTAAATCTTTGACAAACTACTTCGGGCTTGGGGCGGGGTTTAATTCCCTTATCCACTGATTCTCTTGTATACAAAATCCGCTAAGGTGGTGGCCGAGTTAGGTTTGCCAATAATCTTGGCGGCTTTTTTCATATTTGAAATTTTTTCCGGCTGGCCTAACAATTGATTGACCGCGGCAATAATTCCGAAAAAATCATTAGCTTTAATCGCCGCGCCTTTGCTCACTAAATATTCCACATTGTCTTCTTCTTGGCCGGGAATCACTTTATTAATCACTAGCGGCAAACCCTTAGCTAAACATTCCGAAACCGTTAAACCCCCAGCCTTGGAAAAAATTAAGTCAGACACGGTCATTAATTCATCCATATTATCCACAAAACCAAAAGTTTTGACATGGCTGTTTTTGGCAAAGTCAGATTTATCCAAATTTTCCTTAAGTTTCGCGTCGCGGCCGGCCACCACCAAAAACTGAATTTTATTCCCCTGTTTTTCTTTAATGCCAGAAATTATCATTTCTAAAGCCGCGAAATCAAACTGACCGCCGACAATCAAAAGGGTAGAAAGGCTTGGATCTAAATTGAATTTTTTCATTACCGCTTGGCGATTTGAATTTTCCGCGAATTTTAATTCAATCGGAATGCCACAAACCACGATTTTCTCGTTTGAAACGCCATAACCCCGCAAACATTTGGCCACATCTTCAGTCGCCGTAAAATAAAAATTAACTTCCGGATCCACCCAAAAACTATGGCAACCAAAATCAGTCACCACTATTGACGATAAAATATCAATCACCTCTTTGGTTTTGGAGTAAGAAATTAAAATCATGGGCAAAGGATGGGTGGAAACAATAAAATCCGGCTTAAATTCCAGAACAAAAGGAATGAATCGTCCGGAAATCGCCAAGCGCGACAAAAAACTCGGAAATTTTTGGCTTGATTTTTTGTCGAATTTTTGATAAAGCCAGCCCCAAAAATTCGGAATATAAGCGCTGATAAAATTATAGCCGTCAACAAAAAACCATTTATAAAATTTATTGGCAAAATTAATGATATCAACGTTTTCGATTTCCACCTGCGGATATTTGGCGCGAAACGCTTCTTCCACCGCTTTGGCGGCTTTGACATGACCCATACCGCCAGTGGCGTAAACAATTAGAACTTTTTTTGGCATTTCATTTTTTCTTTTTAAGAATAAAACCTGCATCAGTATAAGTAGTATTACTAACATTATAGCCCAGAGCGTCAACTTTATCTCTTAGCGCATCTGACTTTTTCCAGTCTTTAGCTTTTCTGGCGTTTTCCATTTCTTTGGCCAACTTAATTATTTCCTTTGGGATTTTTGGTTTTTTCGCTTTTGCTAAACCTAAGCCCAAGACTAAATCAAATTTTAATAAGCTTTGTTTTTTCGCTGACGGCGGCATAGAATCGTCTTTAATCAAATCCCAAACCACCGCCAAAGCTTTAGGCAGATTTAAATCGTCGTTAATCGCCGCTAAAAAATTAGCTTCATATTCGGCACAGCCGATTTTTGATTTTCCGTAATCGCCGATAATACCATAAAAATTATCCAAAGCGTTTTGGGCTGATTGTAAAGAATCCCAAGAAAAATTTAATTTTTGCCGATAATGAATTTGTAAACATAAATAGCGAAAAGCCAGAGGATTAAATCTTTTATCAATGAGCGTTTGTAAAGTGATAAAATTACCTTCACTTTTTCCCATCCGGCCAAAATCAATAATTAAAAATTCGCCATGAAGCCAAAATCTGACGGCTTCCTTGCCGGTTAACCCCCAGTTTTGCGCTCGTTCATTGGTGTGATGAACGAAAATATGATCAACCCCGCCGCAATGAAAATCAAACTCATGGCCCAATTTAGCAATACTCATCGCCGAACATTCAAGATGCCAACCAGGGAAACCTTTGCCCCAAGGGCTGGCCCACTCCATCTGGCGCTTTTGGTTTTTCGGACTGAATTTCCATAAGGCAAAGTCAAAGGGATTTTTCTTTTCCGGATTAACTTCAACGCGGCTACCCGCTTGCTGGCCTTTTAAATTCAAACTTGCTAATTTGGCGTAATCCGGAAATTTTTTGGCGTTAAAATAAACCCCGTCTTGGGTCTGATAAGTCAGACCTTTTTTTCCCAATACTTTAATAAAATCAATTTGCTCTTTAATGTAATCAGTGGCTTTGCACCAAATTTTCGGCGGCAAAATATTCAAATCTTTCAAATTATTTTTAAATTCTTTGGTATAAAATTCGGCGATTTCCCAAACTGATTTTTTTTCGCGAGCCGCTCCTTTTTCCATTTTATCTTCGCCGCTGTCCGCGTCTGAAGTTAAATGGCCGACGTCAGTGATATTCATCACGTGCTTGACCGAATAACCGTTATAAAGCAAAACCCGTTTTAAAATATCTTCAAAAATGTAGGTTCGCAAATTGCCGATATGGGCGTAATTATAAACCGTTGGCCCGCAAGCGTATAAGCCAACGGTTTTCCCTTTTAACGGCTTAAAATCCTGTTTTTTTCTGGCTAAGGTATTATATAAAAAAAGTTTTTCCATAACTAAATTTTAACGGTTTTTTTGATTTTAATCAAGAAAAGTCTGCCTGAATTACTTGGTGATAAAAAAATACCTTTTGAAATTATCGCCAGGTATGATGATAAATTGAATGAGCAAAATCACTTTGAGCAAACTTTAACTTGTATGGACTATGCCGCACTGGACGACTGCTGAAGCTGACAAAATCGCACCGTCAATAAAAAGGTAGAGTAATCTGTCAATTTCGCATTCAATCTCTGCTCTCGGTGAATCTTTTTGGAGTTTATCCCGAACCTCTTCAATTGAAATTCGAAGCTGCGGCCCTTTTAATGACACGAATCCATTTTCTATTACACCGTTCGGATTCCAGTTAACAATCAACCATAACAAATCTCTGTCGGCTTGTTTGCCTATGTCGCGGACTCGATTTTGTGGAAGCCCAAACTCCTGCCGGATCTGTCGATCCATATCCAGTACTCTTCGTTTCTGATCATCGGAAATAAAAAGACCGCTTCCTTTGACTAGCCCTATTTCAAATAATCTTTTTTCATATTCTTGGCAAGTCATTGCTGACCCTCCTTCCGGGTGATTCTGCGGTTAAACCAATTATTCTATAAGAATATATTATTCAAATTTTATCTCTTTGTCAAGAAAAAAGCGACCCTGATTTGAGCCGCTGCTATTTCCCTGCCAAAAAATGACGGTGGAAATTTTGCATTATGCTTGCCATTCCGACAAAGAACCCGCCCAGCCCAAATGATCCGCCCAAATTTGCGCCTGGGGCCAAATGGCAATGATAATCGCCAGGCTGTAGCAAACCGAACATAATTTGCCGACGGTATTTTCCGGCACGGTCCGAAAGTTTGAAAGCAAATACTTAATCAGCCCTAAAACCAAAACTACAGCCATGCCCAAAAGGGACAAACCGACAAGCCAAGGGTCATATGGCCAAAACTGAATTACACCCAGGGGCATGACTAACGCTTTATCCGCGATTTTGTCTAAAAGCGAACCAAGCGCCGAATTCTGATTCAATGTCCGGGCAATCGCGCCGTCAATCAAATCAGTCATCAGGGCGAAAACCAAAATCGCGGCCAGCGCCAAATTCTGGCGATATTCGCCGAAAATTACCCACGGCAGAATGATTAAAGCGATGGCTAAACGCGCCGAAGTTAGATCATTAGCCGAAAGAGTTCTTGGCCAATAATTTTTAATTATCGCCGTCAAAATTTTTTCTTTCTTGACTAAAATAAACGCTATCACAACTTCAAAAATCCGAATCAACCTTTCCAGCCAAATAATTCCGGTTTTGATTACAGTCATTTTCCCACCCTCCGGTTTTATAGAATGTCAATGTTCTCCAAAAAAACCTTATCAAAATTTACCAAAAAAAGCAAGAATTATATTCTGGCTTTGATTATTCTACCATTCGCGCGAATATGGGTGTTGTTATTTCCAGGATTCGTCTTGGCGAACTAATAAATCTTTGGCTTGGTCCGGTTCAGCCATAATTTCTTTTACCGCTCGTTCCATCCTTATTCCCTGCGAACCCTTAATCAAAATTAAATCACCGGCTTCAATTCTATCTTGCAAAAATTTTCCGGCCTCAAGGCTGTTTTTAAAATGAAAACAATTTTCTTTAGAAAAACCGCGGGCAATCGCGCCCCGAGTGATGTCCCGCGACATTTCCCCGACCGTAATCAGATAATCAACGCCATAATCAAAAACGGCTTGGCCGATTTCCTGATGCGCTTGTTCCGTGTAACCGCCCAACTCCAGCATATCGCCTAAAACCGCGTATTTTTTTCCTTTTTTTAAATTAATTTTACTCAATTGATACAGGGCTTTTCTCGCGGCCAAAGGCGAAGAATTATAAGTGTCATCAATAATTAAGGTATCTTTTATGCCTTTGATTAAGTTCATTCGTCCCGGCGGCGGTTTGAATTTTTTTAGATTTTCCGAGATGACTTCTAAATTTAAATTAAAAGCCGTGCCAACAGCGATCGCGGCCAAAGCCGGATAAAGCAAATGCTCGCCTAAAACTTTTGGTAAAATCACCGGCTGAACTTTGCCTTGGTGATTAACCTTAAAACTAACGCCTTCAATTTGGCTCGCCGCGTCCAAATCTGGATTTTTACTAATTTGAATTTCACTGGCAAACAAATCGGCTTTCGGCTGCAAACCATAACCAATGACTTTAGCTTTGGTTTTTTCTTTCATCGCCCAAACCAAATCATCGTCAAAATTTAAAATGGCTAATCCGTTTTGCGGCAAACTTTGAATTAATTTGCCTTTTTCTTCGGCAATCGCCTCCAGGGTTTTGAAAAATTCCAAATGAGCCGGGGCCACGGCAGTGACCACGCCGATTTTAATCGGCAAAAAATTAATGAGATAAGAAATGTCGCCAAGATGATCCGCGGCTAATTCCAAAATTAAAATTTTGGGATAAGCTTGATCGTAACGAAGAAGCAGACTGAATGCCCGAATAAAAACGGAAATCCAACGAATAATTGAATTGCCGCCGGTTTCTAAACCAATAATTGTCAAGGGAATACCGATTTCATTGTTATAATTCTTAAAACTTTTTCTGGTGTTAAAATTATAAGCCAAAACCGCGTGAATCGCTTCAACCGTTGAAGTTTTGCCGACACTGCCGGTGACGGCCACAATCTCCGGCCGGTATTTTTTTAAAATCGTCTTAGCGAAAAAACGCAATTTTAATTCAAGGATTTTTTTTAATAAGTGTTTCATAGATATTAGCTATCCTTAATAATCCGGAGGGATTTGGTAATAATCCAGTAAAAATTTGGCTAATTGCCCAAAAAGCGGGCCAACGCTGTCTGAGGCGAATCCCGGCCCATTTTTAATTTTATCCATTTTAACCAAAATAGCAAATGCCGGATTGCGCACCGGCCCAAAGCCGGCAATGGTGTGAATCGTTTGATTGCTGTAGCCGCCGCCCGGCGCCGGAATTAAAGCCGTGCCGGTTTTCGCCGCTAAATAATAATTCGGCACTTTGGCTTTGCGGTCATAACTGCTTTCCACGACTTGGGTGAGCATGCCGGTAATAATCGCTGTTGTTTTTTGCGAAATGACTTGCCTGGTTTCTGTTGGTTTAGTGACTAGACTCTCGCCATTTGCTAGAATTTTTTCCGAAACAATATACGGCTTCATCAATGTTCCGTTATTGGCAATCGCGCTGTAAGCGGTAATTAATTGAATCGGGGTGACGGTCAAACCATGGCCATAAGAAGCGGTCAGATAATAAACATCGCCGGGCCGATCTAAATTTTTAATGTCACCGGAAACTTCGGTGTCTAATTCAATGCCGGTAATTTTGCCGAAGCCAAACCGCTTCACGTAATCGGCAAAAACATTCCTGCCGATTTGTTCGGCGGCAAAAACCGCGCCTAAATTTAAAGATTGGGACAAAGCCTGAATCATGGTTTGCTTGCCATACGCTTTATTGTCAAAATTTCTAATGGTAAACGGCCCGACTTTTAATTCACCGGTATCTTCGTAAGTAGTTTGGGGCGTAATTTTATTCACGTCCATTGCCGCCGACATGGTCATGGTTTTAAAAACCGAACCCGGCTCATAACCATAAAAAATCGCCGGATTATTGAAATGATTAATATCTTCGGTTTTTTGATATTCGGCCGGATCATAGCTCGGATAACTGCACATAGCTAAAATCGCGCCTGTCTTCGGCTCCATAATAATCACGCTGCCGCCCTCGGCCTGATAACGTTCATAAAATTCTTTTAATTTCTGGCAGGCGACAAATTGGATTTTTCGATTAATGGTTAAAACTAAGTCCGCCCCGTTTTCCGCTTTTTTAATTGAGCGCTGGCCAATGGTGATTAAAGAGCCTAACGCGTCTTTAAATGATTTAATCAAACCTTGTTTGCCGGAAAATTCGTTGTTAAAATAGCCTTCCAAACCATATTGGCCGATTCTTTTGTCGTCTTTAATACTCAAAAAACCGAAAAGATGACTGCCAATATCTTTTTCCGGATAAAACCGGTAAGACTCCGGCGAAAATCCCAATCCGGGCAAGTTTAATTTTTCTAAATCTTGCATCTGTTTTTTCGTCACTTTGTGTTTAATCGGCTCATACGGATCATCGCGCTTATTCAAACGGGTCAAAAGCTCTTGCCACTCTTTTTCTTCCAAACCAAGAATCGGCACGATGCCGTCAATAAATTTTTTTAAATCTTGAATTTTTGACGGTTCGGCGTAAGCCAAATAATAATCGCGATTAGTCACTAAAGGGAAGAGTTCATCTTTTTCGCGCACGTAAATTGAGCCGCGTTGGGGAATTAAACTTTTCACGACTTCTTGTTTTGCGGTGGCCAAACTCAAATAAAAATCATGCTCTAAGATTTGCATGATAAAGAGTCGGATGATAATAACCGCGGTAAACAAAAAAATAAAAAAAAGCAAAATTTTCATTCGCCGGTTAATTGGCTGCTGCCTTGATTCAATGGTTTTGCTCTGACTAAAATTCATCGTTAAAAATAATATTAATATTATATCTGATTTTTAAGTATGCTAAAACCCTGCGGCAAACGCCAACAGGGCGGAGATTCAAAATCATTAAAAAATCAGCGGGCACGCGCCACTGGCGCGGCAATTGATAAATATTCAGCTTGGCCGGAAGCCACCATGCCTAAATCATTAATTCGGTCTTTAACCGCTGAGAGGGATTGCAAACTTAAAGTTTCCAGCTCTAAATCGGCTTTTTCCGCCATTAATTCATTAAGCTGCTTTTCCAACTCTTTAATTTGATAGCCCTTGGTCGCCAAAGAATTAACCTGAATTAAATAGCTGACAAAGGAAAAAATAATTAAAATCGCCAAAAAAACTCCGCCTAATTTTGAAATGAAAAATTTGGCAGAAAGACGATTTTTCCTCGAAAAATTATTTTTACTTTTTGACGCGGGATGAAATCTTTTTTTGGTCACAAATAAGTATTTAGACATAAATTTTATCCTCGGTCCTCGGTGAAACCGAGACCGGGATTTTTATTTTTATTTTTATTTAAATTTTTTCGGCGACCCGCAGTTTCGCGCTTCTGGCCCGCGGATTTCTATTGATCTCTTCCAGACTTGCCTGAACTGGTTTTTTGGTGATAATTTTTACGGTTTTTTTGTGATTACACTGACAAATTGGGAAACTCGGCGGACAAAGGCAATCGCGGCTTTCTTGGCGAAAAAAATCTTTAACAATTTTATCCTCCAAGGAATGATAGCTTAAAACCGCTAACCTTCCCCCGTCGGCTAATAGAGAAACGGCTTGGGGCAGAAATTCCGCTAAATTTTTAAGTTCCTCGTTAACCGCAATTCTTAACGCTTGAAAAATTTTTGTCGCTGGGTTAATTTTTGATTTCCCCCGATAAAATTTCTTATAAACTTCAGAAACGATTGAAAACAGTTGCGCTGGTTTTTCAATTGGCGAGGTTTTTCTCGCCCAAACAATTTTTTCGGCAATCGGTTTGGCTAAACGTTCTTCACCAAAATCTTCAAAAATTTTTATTAACTGATTAAGCGGATAACTGTTGATAATTTTTTCGGCGGTTAAATTTGTTTGATCGCCAAAACGCATGTCTAATCTGCCTTCAGCCAAAAAACTGAAACCCCGCGCTTGATCCGAAAGCTGACCACTGGATAAACCAAGGTCAAGTAAGATACCGTTAACTTGATTAAATTTATAGTCATAGGCAATTTTTTTTAAATTTTTGTAATTGTCATTAACGACAACGATTTGTTTATTTTGATTTTTGATTTTTTCTTTGATTTGACTAATCGCCAAAGGATCTAAATCAATCGCTAAAATTTTTCCATTTTCCCCTAATCGGTTTAACATGGAAAACGTATGTCCGCCGCCGCCGGCCGTGGCGTCAATTAAATAATCTCCGGGCTTTGACCGCAAAATTTCCAAGACTTCTGCTAACATTACCGGCTCATGGAATTTATTCATATTTTAAAGATTAAACGCCCAGTTCACCCAATGCTTCGGCGATATCACCGCTTTTATTTTCCGTTCCTTTTTTGTATTGATTCCATTTGGCTTCATCCCAAATTTCCAAACGATCATACAAACCAGCAACAATCACCGTTTTTTTTAAACCAGCAAATTCTTTCAAATAATCGGGAATAAGCATTCTGCCTTGCTTGTCAATTTCCACATCCATCGCTCCGGCCAGCATTAAACGGGCAACGGCCCGGGCATTGGCTTTAGCAATTGGCAAAGCCGCCAGCTTATCGGCTAATTTTTGCCATTCGGTTTTTGGCAATAAAAAAAGGCAGTTGTCCAACCCCTTGGTTACGACAGCGCCTTTGTTTAAAACCAATCTAAATTTGGCCGGAATCGCCATTCGGTTTTTCTGATCTAAATTGTGCTGATATTCGCCGATAAACATAATTATTTAAAAATCTTAGATTTTAAAGTTATCCACAGTCATTCTGCTTTATCCCCACTTTCATCCACCTTTTACCACTCTATTACTATTTTATCCCACAAAATGATCATTGTCAACCACTTATCACCCTAATAAAAAAATGGCGTTTTACGCCATTTTTTGAATAAAATTTGCCAATTTTGTCAATATTATATTTCGATTTGTGGATAAGTCTAAATCATTTGTAATTTTTCTTTAATTTTTTTGATCACTTCACCTAAATCAGTTTTTGCTTTCACTAAATATTCATAATCCCCGATTGCCGCGGCTTGCTCGCGCGAGCCTTCATCAGCCAAATTGCTTAAAATAATCACCGGCAAATTTTTCATTTCGGGTTTGCTGGCAATTTCATTTAAGACGCTTAAACCGTCAATGTCCGGCAATAAAATATCTAATAAAACCAAATCCGGCTTTTCGTTGGTTAAAAAATCCAAGGCCTCTTGGCCGGTTTCAGCCTTGATCGTGACAAAGCCTGCGTCAGTTATTTTTTTAGCCAATAAAAATAAAAGGTCTTTATCATCTTCAACAATTAATATTTTTTTAGGCATTTTAGGATTAACTAGTCATTTTTAATTGTAATTCTTGGTTCTCGGCCGTAAAATGGCTCAACAGTTTGCCCCACTCTTACTTTTTTTAATTTTTGATTTATCACTTTAATTAATTCATCAGTATTTTCAAATTCATTAAATTTTATTCCGACCACTGGAATTCTAAGCGACCAGCCTAAAGTATTGGCGGTTGTAATGCCAATTCGTAAAGCGGTAAATGGACCGGGACCGGCAATAACGGCTAAAGCTTTCAAATTTTTCAACTTGCAGTTTGCGGCTTGCAGAAAACGATGTAACTCAACCAATAATTTTTCAGCTTGCCGATATCGGGCGAAAAAAACTTTTTGAGCGATGAATTTATCTTTTTTGATTAAGCCGAGAAAAACTTTTTTTTCATCCGCCGTATTGATAAACAAAATTAAACTCATAGATATTTTAAAGGATTTTTTAAATTCACAATTGATCAATTTTATCAATAATTATCATTTTTCGGCCTTCTAAGATATCGTATAAAAACCTGTCCGTGATATCCTGCCGATATTTGAATTCCTGCAAACTCATCACCGTGTAATTTAATTGATGGTTTAACTCTTTTTCAAATTCCTTGACAATGATTGACAGTTTTTTTCGATTAATGGTGCCGACTAAAAGTATGTCGGTGGCAAAGCCTTCCAGGCCGACAAAAATGCCGGTTAAAATGAAAAGCTTGACTTGCGACATTTTTTCAATTTTTCGGACAAAGGTTCGCTCCAAAAGCAATTGGGCTTTTAACAATAAAGCGCGCAATTCCGGATACAAAATAAAATCAGTGTTGGCCAAAAAATATTTCTTGCTGTTTTTCTTGGGCTGATTTTTTTCGCTCTTGCGTCCCAAATTTTTTTCGGCTAATTGGACTGATTTGATAATCCCGATGACTTCCAAATTCTCCACTTCGCGGCGCACCGAATTAAGCTGGGTTTTTATTTTTCTGGCCAATTCCCGCAAATAATAAGGCTGGCTTGGATTATTCAAAAAAATCCTTAATAAATTGACGCGCGTGGTTGAACCAAATAATTGTTCAAGCATAAATTAATTAATTATAAATTGGCAAGTTTGGCTATTTATAGTATAATATAACAGTTAATTAGAATCAAACCATGGATTTTTTAGACGCCAAAATCAATCAAATCGTCATTAACCAAAACGGCAGAATTAGTTCCACAGTTCGGACGTTTGCCACAAAACCCAATCGGGCCTTGGCTAAAAATTTAGGCAAAATTTTTGGTCTAATTGAAATTGAATCAGTTGATCCGAAAATCAGCGGCTTAATTGATTTAATTATTGAAGAAATAAAAAACAATTATTACCACCCAAAGTTAGACGAAAAAAATCAATTGGAAATCAGCGCCCGATTTGAAACGGCTTTAAAAAAAACCAATTTGGCGATCGCCGCATTTTTAGAAACCGAACAAATTAGTTTGGATTTGGAAAGAGTCAGTTTTTTAATTGGCATCTGCCATAATTTAGAAATTCATTTTACCGTCAGCGGCAGCGTTAACGCCTTTCTTTTTTACAGTCTCCCGCGAGAAAACTACCGGATTATCAACGTCATTGAAATGAGCCAAACGCAGGCGGGCAGTCCCGAGCCTCTTAAATTTTTTTCTCAGGTTATTTCCGGCCGGCTGAGGCCAAAAGACATCTTTTTCGTCAATACGGCTAACATTTTAGACTATTTTTCCTTAGAAAAAATAAAAAATCATTTTGTCGGAAAAACCGTCGGCGAAGGCGTTAATGATCTCAACGAAACGCTGAAAAACGTTAAAGTCGCGAAAAATTTCGGGTTTTTAACAATGGAATTGGATAGAATTTCAGTTCCGGCAAAAAAATCTTTTGACGTTCGGGAATTTAACTATCAAAAAGCGGCTTCAAAAGATTCCATGATCGCTCTAATCAAAACCGAACGAGAAACCCAAAAATTTCTTACTCCTTCAATGCTGCCGGAAATAAAAAAATATGTGGTTTTTTTAAAGCTCGGCCTGCAAAATTATTTGAATAAGGTAAAAAGCGGCACTAAATTTTTTTATCAGCAAAATTCAAAATTCGTCAAACCGGCGATTAACTTGCCGAAACTGCCGACGATTAATCTTGATTTGGAAAACAAATTTAAAAAAGCCAAAAACTTCAATTTAAATTTTTGGCCAAAGATTTTTTTGCCTTTTAATTTTTTATTTAAAACCTTATCCGCCAAAATCAGGCATTGGCCGATTTGGCCAATTTTGACTCGCCCCGGGCGAAAAATATTTCATCAATTAAATTTAAAATTTAAAGCCCTGCCGAGATCAAGCCAAATCCTTTTAATAATTACCATTATCCTCGGCTTCTTGTTTAGTCAAAGTTTAATCGGCTTAACGCTGAAGAATCGTCAGCAAAAAAGATTTGAGGAATACAATCAATTAATCGCCGAAGCGGAAAATAAAAAAAATGAGGCGGCATCAAGTTTGATTTATCGCGATGAGAACCAGGCCAGGATTATTCTCAGTGAAGCTAAAAATATTCTGGCTGATTTGAAAAAACCTTCAAAATCGCAAAAAGAAAAAATAGATTCTTTGAGTTTGGAGGTTAACGCCCAGCTCAAAAATCTTCAGCATTTAACGGAAATCGCCGAACCGATTCAAATCGCGAATTTGGCTAATTTAGATCCAGAGATTAAAATCGGGCCTTTTGCCGTTTTAAACGGCAATATTTTATTTACCCAAAATCAAAAAAATTCCGCCATTTATAGAACTAATTTGGATCGGCGGACGATTTCCGCGATTTATTCGCCAGATACTGTTTTGGGCAATGTTGATTTTGGTTTGAATGTTAATGGTCAAGAAATTATTTTATTTAACCAAAATGAAAAAAAGGTTTTTTCTTTTAATCAAACCAATGAGACTTTTCAGTTAATTGATTTAAAATTTTCTGAAGCGGATAAAATAATTGACGCGACTTTTTACAATTCTCGGCTTTATCTTTTGAATATTGGTAAAAACCAAATTGATCGTTATGCAAAAACCCCTGATGGTTTTGGCAATCAAAGCAATTGGCTGACTGATCAAATTGATTTATCTAAAGCGGTTAGCTTGGCGGTTGACGGGTCGGTTTATTTATTAAATAACAATGGTGAAATTTTAAAACTGGAAAATGGCAAAAAAACTGACTTTAAAATTGATTTAATTGATCCCGCATTGGTCAATCCGACAAAAATCAAAACTGCCGAAGCGTCAGATTATATTTATACTCTGGATCCCTCAACCAAACGCTTAGTAGTTTTGGATAAAGAAGGCAATCTAATCCAGCAATATACTTCACCGGCTTTTAATAATCTTAAAGATTTCGCGGTTTCGGAATCAAGTAAAAAAATTTATCTTCTCTCAGAAAACACGATTTTCGGCATTCCGGCTGAACATTTAAAATAAAAAAAGACGGGGAAGATAAGGGCTTCCCCGGCACAGATCCTGCTTTGGGCCAGATTGATCCGGTCAAAATTGCTGGCCAGACAAATCATGGATTCAGCGAAATCCGGCGTAAGTATTCATGGGCGTAATCTGTATGAATTAACCAGATATGGATACTTGATTGCCGCAATCGCGCTAAAATAGCCCCAAAGAGGCCGGCGAAGAGGAATTGAACCCCTACTCTGTCATGGGCAGGCCGCCCTAACAGCTGTCACCATCGCGCCGTTTATCTATGCACAAAAATAATAAAGTATCTGAAAATAAAAGTCAACCCCGTTATAGATTTTCAGCTAATGTTTATAATTTATTCTCTTGACTTACTATTATAAAAATATCAAAAATATTTATTATAATCTCTAACGGGGTCAATACTAAAGCCGGTCGCTGAGGCGACCGGCTTTTATAATCAGAATGAAAGCTGAATTACTTTAGAGTGACTTTGGCACCGGCTTCTTCCAAAGTTTTTTTCATTTTTTCCGCGTCTTCTTTTTTCACGCCTTCCTTAATCATTTTCGGCGCGCCATCAACTAAGTCCTTGGCTTCTTTCAGGCCTAATTCCGTGACGGTTCTCAAAGCTT
>DATDWV010000046.1:0-5769 GCA_035289505.1 Patescibacteria group bacterium
AATCGGGGTGATTGAAGTTTTAGAAGAAAACCAAATCCCAATTGATTTAATTTCCGGCTGCAGTTCCGGGGCGGCGGTGGCCGCGGCCTATGCCGCCGGTACGCTAAAAAATTTAAAAGAAAGATTAATCAAAGGACCCAGACGAGAATATTGGCGGGTTATTTTTGAACCGACTTTTCCATTTGAAGGCTTGCTTAAAGGCGAACGCAACCGAAAATTTTTTGAAGAATTCGTCGGGGACAAAAATTTTTCTGATTTAGAAAAAAAACTTTTAATTATGGCGACTGATTTAATCAGCATGAAGGAGGTATTAATTGATTCCGGACGAGTCGGAAGGGCGATTCAAGCGGCAACCACGGTGCCGGGAATTTTCGTGCCGGTTAAAGAAAATGGCCGTATTTTAGTGGACGGCGGTAATTTTAATTTGATTCCCTCAAAAATTTTGTATCAAAACGGATCGGATTACGTGATTGGCATTTATACGGCGCAACTGCCTAACCCGATTACTCGTTTTTTATCCAATTTCAAACGTTTGCAAAAAAGAGATCAGATTATTGAAGCCAGAAAAATTCAAAGTCTTGATTTAAATATTTTTCAAGTTATTAGTCGCGCGGTAAAAATTTCTAGCGGCCAAATCAAAAATTTTTATCATTCCAGCTACCCCTACGATCTTTTAATCAGCCCCGACCTCAAAGGAGTGAAACGTTGGCATATCAGCCGAGTCAGTAAATTAGTTGAGGAGGGGCGCCAAGCGGCTTTAGCGGTGATTCCGCAGATTAAAAAAGATTTAGGCTTATGAATGATTTAGAAAAAGCAAAATTGATTTATTTCATCGGTATTAAAGGGGTGGCCATGGCTGGCTTGGCGGTTATTTGCCAAAAATTGGGAAAAGAAGTGGTTGGTTCTGACGTGGCGCAAAATTTTATTACTGATGAAATTTTAGCAAAAAATCAAATTAAAATTTTTGAAAATTTTTCCGAATCAAATTTGGATTGCCAGCCTGATTTAATTGTTTTGGGCGCTTCTTTTGGCGAAGAAAACCCGGAAGTCGCGGAAGCGGAAAAAAGAAAAATTAAGATCATTTCTGACTCAGAACTGCGGGGCTTATTAAGTCAAAAAAAGAAAACCATCGCGGTCTGCGGCATTCACGGCAAAACCACGACAACCGCTTTACTTTCCTATCTTTTTTCGCAGGCGGGTTTGGCGCCGAGTTATTTGATCGGCACGGGAAAAGTGGCGGATTTGGGCGGCAATGCTGATTGGGCAACAGGCGATTATTTTATTGTTGAAGGCGATGAATACAGCCGAAGTAAAATTGATCAAACGCCAAAATTTTTGGATTTAACCCCGGCAATCAGCGTCATTACCAATATTGAACTCGAGCACGTTGATATTTATCCGAACTTAGAAGCGATAGAAAATGTTTTTTCCCAATTAGTGGGAAAAACCAAAGATTTAATTGTGGCTTGCGGGGACTGGCCGTCAGTCAAAAAAATCAGTCAAAAAAATCCGAAAAAATTCGTGACTTACGGTTTTGGTTCAGGTAATTTATGGCAAGCTTTTGACGTCAGGCGCGAATTTGACCAAACAATTTTTAAAGTCAGAAAAGAAGGCGTTGATTTGGAAGAATTTGAAATTAAACTTTTTGGCGATCACAATGTTTTAAATGTCTTAGCCGCGATTATCATCGGCTTAAAGGCGGGGATTAATTTAGATCAAACCAAAGAAATTTTAAAAAGATTTTCGGGCGCCCAGCGGCGTTTTGAGGTTTTGGAAAAAAACGGCGTAATTTTTATTGATGATTACGGCCATCATCCAAGCGAAATTAAAACTACGCTTAAAGCGGTGCGGACTCGTTATCCGAAAAATCAGATTTGGTGTGTGTTTCAGCCGCATATGGCGTCTCGGACCAAAGCTTTTTTAAACGAATTTGCCCAAAGTTTTTCCGAAGTTAACTTGGTGATTTTTGCCGATATTTTTGCTTCGGCTCGGGAAAAATCATTAATGATTACGTCAAAAGATTTAACAGAGGAAACCAAAAAATATCAAACACAAGCGATTTACGGCGGCAGTTTAGAAGATATTACTGATTATTTAAAAAATAATTTAAAACCAGAAATGGTTTTAGTGACGATGGGCGCGGGCGATGTTTATAAGGTCAGAGACAGATTAGTCAGCTTTAGCTGACAGCTTATAGCTTTTAGAATTTTGCTATAATGCCCTAACGTCTAACAGAATTATGCTATCCAAATTAAAAGAAAAATTACCAAATATAAAAGAAAACGAATTAATGTCGGAACACACAACTTTTAAAATTGGCGGATCGGCCAAATATTTTTTTGAAGCGAAAAATAATCAAGATTTGGTTTTGGCCCTAAAAACCGCCGACGAACTTAATTTAAAATATTTTGTTTTGGGCGGGGGCAGCAATATTTTATTTTCGGACAACGGCTTTGACGGTTTAGTGATCAAACAAAGTAATGACAATTTTGAGATTAAAGACGAAAAGATTTTTTGCGAATCTGGCGCGGATGTCCAAAAAGTTTTGACCGCCACCTTGGACGCCGGCTTAATCGGCTGGAGTTGGGCCGGAGGATTGCCCGGCACGATTGGCGGCGCCATTCGCGGCAACGCCGGGGCTTATGGCAAGGGAATGAGTGACATCACCGAATTAGTGGAGGTTTATTATCAGGGAAAAGTCCAAAATTTCAGTAATGAACAAATGAAATTTTCGTATCGGCACAGCATCGCTAAAAATATTCCTTGCGTGATAATTTCGGCGGTTTTGAAGCTTCAGCGCGGGGACACCATTCCCGATCGAGCAGAAGTCGCCGCTTACATTGACCATCGGGTTAAAACCCAGCCTTTGGATTACCCAAATGTCGGCTGTATTTTTAAAAATATTGATTTAAGAAAAGTTCAGGTTGACAAAGAAAGAGTCAAAAATAAATTGGATATCAGCGAAGAAGAATGGTTGAAAGCGACGAAATTTAATAAACTGCCGATCAGTTTTATTTTTGACAAAATGAATTTAAAAGGCAAAACTATGGGCCAAGCGCAGGTTTCGGAAAAGCACGGCGCTTTTATTATTAATCTTGGCTTGGCGCGAGCCGAGCAAGTCGTGATGTTAATGTCTGATTTAAAAATGCGGGCGCGCAATGAATTAGGCATTACCTTAGAAGAAGAAATTGAATTAATCGGTTTTTAATTTATGAAATTACTCAATTTAATTTTTGGGGATCCCAATAAAAAATTAATTAATAGTCTTGGCCAAACAGTTTCTCAAATAAACGAGTTTGAAGAACAGTTTTCAGTTTTGACTAATGAGCAATTAAAAGAAAAAACAAAATTTTTTAAGGAAGAGCTGACCAAGGGAAAAACTTTAGACGAGATTTTGCCCCAAGCTTTCGCCAGTGTTCGTGAAGCCGCCAAACGCACCATTAATCAGCGCCACTATGATGTTCAATTAATTTCTGGTTTGGCGCTGCATCAAGGGCATATTGCTGAACAAAAAACCGGTGAAGGAAAAACTCTGTCCGCGACTTTGTCGCTTTATTTAAACGCTTTATCCGGCCTTGGCTGCCATTTAGTGACAGTCAATGATTATTTGTCGCGGCGGGACTGCGGCTGGATGGGCCCGATTTATGATACTTTGGGCTTAAGTTGCGGGGTGATTATTCACGACGCGGCTTTTTTATATGATCCGAATTATTTTGATGAAAAAGCAACCGATGAACGTTTGGTGCGCTTGCGGCCGGTGACGCGAAAAGAATCTTATCAAGCTGATATCACTTATGGCACGAATAATGAATTTGGCTTTGATTATTTGCGCGACAATATGGTGTCAGACTTAAATCAAATGGTTCAGCGCGAATTAAATTACGCGATTGTTGACGAAGTGGACAGCATTTTAATTGATGAAGCGCGCACGCCTTTGATTATTTCCGCCCCAGACATGGAATCAACCGATAAATATCATCAGTTCGCCAAATTAGTCGTTCAATTAAAAGAAAACGAAGATTATAATATTGATGAAAAAATGCGGGCCGCGACTTTGACGGAAAACGGCGTTAATAAATTGGAGAAATGGCTGGGGGTGGAAAATATTTATACCGAGCGGGGCATTTCTGAAGTCCATCACATTGAACAAGCGCTTCGGGCGCACGCTTTATTTCGGTGCGATCGGGATTACGTGGTCAAAGACGGGGAAGTGATTATTGTTGATGAATTTACCGGGCGGATGATGTTTGGCCGGCGCTACAGCGAAGGCCTGCATCAGGCGATTGAAGCCAAAGAAGGCGTGACCGTCCAGCGCGAAAGCCGGACTTTGGCGACCATTACTTTTCAAAATTATTTCCGCTTGTATAAAAAATTGGCGGGCATGACCGGCACGGCCGCGACTGAAGCCGAAGAATTCGCCAAAATTTATAATTTAGAAGTGACGGTTATTCCCACGCACCAGCCGATGATCAGAAAAGATTGGCCGGATCGGATTTATAAAAACGAAGAAGCGAAATTCAAGGCAGTGGTCAATGAAGTGAAAGCGCGCCATGAAAAAGGCCAGCCGGTTTTAATCGGCACGATTTCCATTGAAAAAAACGAATTAATCGCCGAACTTTTGCGCCGAGAAGGCGTTGAGCCGCAGGTTTTGAACGCTAAACAGCACGAAAAAGAAGCGCAAATTATCGCCCAAGCCGGCCGCTTGGGCGCCGTCACCGTAGCCACGAATATGGCCGGGCGCGGCGTGGATGTCAAATTAGGCGGCGAACCAGTGGAAGCTCGAGAAGAAAAAAAAGTCAAAGAATCAGGCGGACTTTTGATTTTAGGAACAGAACGGCATGAGTCTCGTCGCATTGATAATCAGTTGCGCGGCCGCGCCGGGCGGCAGGGCGATCCGGGCGATTCGCAGTTTTTTGTTTGCATGGACGATGATTTGATGCGGGTTTTCGGCGGCAGCCGAATTAAGGGCTTAATGGAGCGCTTAGGCGTGCCGGATGAAATGCCGATTGAAAATAAAATGGTTTCGCGTTCATTGGAATCGGCCCAAAAAAAAGTGGAAGGCTTTCATTTTGACACCCGAAAACATTTGGTGGAATACGATGATATTTTAAACAAACATCGCGAAACGATTTACAAAAAACGCCGGGAAATTTTAGCCGGCGAAAATTTGAAAGAGCAGATTTTAAAAATGGTTTTGGAAGAAATTTCTTCGGTGGTTAATTTTCACACCCAAGCCGGGGACGAAACCACTTGGGACATAGAAGAAATTTATGAAGTGATTAATACGATTTTTCCGGTGGCATCGAGCGTGCGCTTGAAATTAAATGAGATTCAGGTAGAAGCGGGAAATATGCTGGCTGATCAAACCAGCCGCGGCCGCTTGATTAATTATTTATATAAATTATCGGTCATTAATTATAATGAATTGGAAGAAAGAATCATTCAAGCTTTGGGCCAAAAAGAAGCGATCAAAAACGTGGAAAAAGGAATTTTATTGCGAAGCATTGACACTTTATGGATTGAACACTTGGAGGCGCTGGATCATTTGCGTGCCGGCATTGGCTTGCGCGGCTATGGTCAAAGAGATCCATTGGTGGAATATCAGCGCGAGGCCTTTAATCTTTTTAAAGAATTATTGGCAATGATTAGAAAACAAGTGGTTTACAGTGTTTATAAAATCGGGGTGGCCAGCCAAATGGCGCCGTCAATGATGCAGCAAGCTCGCGGCCTGACTTTTTCCGCGCCGGCCAAAACCGGGGAGGCCAGCCA
>DATDWV010000047.1:0-2777 GCA_035289505.1 Patescibacteria group bacterium
CCGCCGCCGCCGCCCGAAGCGTCATCACCAGCATTACTGCCCACACCACCAGCACCGCCGGCAAAATCCGCGCTCACCCCGCCTGTACCACCACCACCAGCAAGTGAGCCATTACCCCGTGCTCCCCCTTCAGCACTGACAATCACGTTAGTATCGGTATAATTAGCACAACTAGTTTGACTGTTGCAAAACCAAGTGTTATTGCCATTCGTTTGCGCCGAAGAAGTGGCAGCCACGCTAAAACCAACTGAAGCACCAGGCGTCAAATTAGTATAATTGATAATGGCCGAATATTCACCGCCGCCGCCGCCGCCGCCGCCGTTAGCCGTTGAGCCGCCGCCGCCGCCGCCGCCAATGGCAACAATCGTATTAACATCGCTCCAATCAAGCGGCACGGTCCACGGTGAACTATCAGCAATTGTTAAAAAAATAACGGTATCAACGGCTTTTGCCACTTCAACTTTTGGCGGAAATAGTTGATTCTGCCAAATCTGCGGCCAGCCGGTATAGAAGCTAAAAATTAACAAACTAAAAATCAAAATTTTAGATAAAATATCTTTAGATTGGTTTTTAAAAATCGCCATAAATTAATAGACGGAAATTACAATTTCACCAGCCAAACTGCGATAAGCGATTAAATTTAGGTTGATACCCTTATAGAAAAATTCATTAATCAGCGTTGGTTCGCTACTAATTATATTATAATCAAAATTGATATTATTTTCCAAAAATTGACTGTAAAATTCCCCCGTTAAATCAAGATTTGGCCGGGCAGGCGATATTTCTAAACTTAAAATAATTTCTTTATCAGCCGCCATTAATTCAAGTGGTGACACTAAACTGACAAGCAATAACCAAAAAATAAACACTTTTTTCCGCTTCATTATCGCCGTGATTAATCTTTAAGTGTTTATTTTTGTTTTGGCAATTTTGTTTTGATTTTTGTACCCTCTCCCTTTGATTTGTCATCCTTGAGGCCGTCCTCTCTCCCCCGGCGGGAGAGGGATAGGGAGAGGGGGAAAATCTATTCAGTAAATTCAATAATCTTTTTATAGACTCCCTCTAAATTATTATCAATTTCATTATTCCAGATTCTTAAAATTTTAAATCCCTGATTCTTTAGATACTCATCTCTAATTTTATCATCTTTAATTTTATATTCCTCGTTATGACCTCCACCATCCAATTCAATTATTAACTTTTTCACTGAACAACAAAAATCAACAATGTAATTTCCTATTGGATACTGCCGCTTAAATTTTAAATTTCTTAAATTCTTTCGGCGAAGCAAGTGTCAGAGCTTTGCTTCTTGTGAAGTTTGATTCTGCCTTAACTGCCTCGCCAAATTAGTTAATGGTTTTCTCATTTCCCCCTCTTCCGGTCGCCTAAGGCGACCACCTTCTCCCGCCAAGGGAGAAGGATACTTAAAACTTCCTACTCCTTTCCTATTCCGCCGTTGTCGTCGCTTGCTTGCCCAACTTAATCACAATATTATCCGCCTGATTAATGTCAATGCGATAGGTGGCTTCAGGGTAGCCATTCTCCGCTAAAATTTTTCGCAAATCTTTCGCCGTTTCTTTATAATTACGCTGGTAATAAATCAAGGCTGATTCCTGAATTTCTGTTTCTGCGCTTTCCACTTTAGTTTTTGCATGACCTTCTTTTCCCAAAATTTTGGCTAATTGGCCGGCACTGCCGCTTTTGGCGCCGGCATTTAAAATTAAAATGGAAACATCTTCGGGTTTGGGATGATTATATTTATCGGCTAATTCCGCAAAACTCCCCCAATTAATATCTTCAATATTCCAAGCAACAATAATCACATCTTCAATAATTGACTGATTTTGGCCGCGCCGGTAAACATTAGTGACAATTAATTCACTAGCCACGACTGCCAAATCTTTTTCCGTTTCCGCCCGATAAAGCAAAGTGGTTTTGTCAGTGTTTACTGCCTGCGGATCAGTAATATCAGATAAAATCACGGCCTTAAAACCAATTTCTTTCAGCCGCGACTCCAGTAATTTAGTCAGTGGACTTGGCGTTTCCGCTGGATCGTAAATGCCAACCGTAATTTCCCAAGGTTTAAGCGTTAGCGTCTGATTGACATTTTGATTTTGATTTGTCGCCTCGTCTTTTTCAGCCGAATTATTGAAGTTGGCAAAAACCAGCCAGCCAGCAATGACTAGAATAATAATAATACCGATAATGATTAAAATCTTTTTCATAATTAAGGCTCCCTGCTCCATTACTAATTAAATCCAAATGTCAAAATCCAAATTTCAAATCAATGTCAAATATCAAATGCCAAATTTTGAAATTTGGATTTTGGATTTGATTTGTCATTTGTTGTTTAGATTTTGGATTTATTTATATTATCTTTCTAATTTCGTTTGGCCGATTTCATCTTTTCCCTCTTTGTTAGAGGCAATAAAATCGTCTGTCCTGATTTCACGATCGGTTTTTTTAGCTTATTAACTTTGGCGACTTTTTTCCAGCTTACGCCGTAATTTTCCGCCAAATTCACCAATTGATCGCCGGGCTTGACTTGATAAGGCCGCCATTTTTTGGTTGGCGAAAAAATTATTTTTAAAATAATACCGCCAAGGACTAAAACAATTAAGGAAATAATGACGCTGACCTCCAGCCACGGCACCACCCAAACCGTGATTTTTTTGGAATCAATGGTTTTTTGGCCACCCTCCGTGTCATAGGTTAAGTTGGCCTGAAAGGTGAAGCGGCCAAAGCGGGGTTTAGGCCAGGTCCAATTGGTGGAGACT
>DATDWV010000048.1:0-2400 GCA_035289505.1 Patescibacteria group bacterium
GTGAAAAAAGGGGAGATGACTTTTGAAATTTTGCGCGGCTGGTGGGGGGATGGGGGGGAGTCGTTTGATAGTTTATTGGCGGCAGGTAATTTAGTGGCTAAGAAAAAATAAACCCCCAATGTCTATTTCTATAAATTTAAAAGTGTCATTGCGAGGAGTCCCGCGGCCGCGGGACGACGAAGCAATCTGACGTGAAACGTCATCCCGATCCGCCAGCTGGCGGAGAGGGATCTGTAAATCTTAAGAGATTGCTTCGGTCTCCGCCAACTGGCGGATCCCTCGCAATGACAAAAAAGAGGTTAAGCTGTGCCCCAATGGTTTTCTGCCGTCTTTAACGTCAAAAGTGGGGATTATTATTGAATTTCCAATTGATAAATCCCGTTTTCGCCGTTAATTTTTCCTTTAAAATATAAATTTTTTCCGCTGCCGTCAATAATTAAATTTTCCGCGATTTCCGGTTGGGCTAAAATCAAATCATTTTTTATTTCCTCGCTGTCAATCTCAATTACTTTAACGGCGTTATTTAAAATATAAAAGACGTATTTTTCATTGGCCGGATAAAAAATGGCTTCTTTAATTGGCTCGCTGTAGCGGGTGACTAATTCTTTTTGGCCGCTTTCAAAATCAAAGAAAGAAAGTTCAAAATCTGTGTAGTAGAGCAGATTGTTGTCGTTTTGGCTGAAACTGGTTTTTTTCGCCGCGCCGGTAAAAATAATATTTTCATTGATATTATCTGTGCTGAATATTTCATCTTTAATGACGATTAAGTCATTATTTTTTTTGTCTTTTAAAACAAGATAGCCGGGTTTAGTTGGGAGAAAAGACAAATTTGTTAAAACTGATAATTTGATTTTGCTTGTTTGGTTTGATTCAGAAAGCGGCAGTTTGATTTTTTCCAAAAAAGTTTCGCCCTGATTTTTGGTAATCAGGTAAATCGTGTTAGTTTGGCTGAAGAAATCAGAAATTCCGGCATAGGAGAGCAAATTGACTCGGCTATTGATAGAATCAATTTGATATAAAATCCCGTTTCTTAAGCCGTAAAGATAAAAATCGTCATTGCCGCCCCAGTGCAGATTTTCAAAATTTAAACTGGTTAAATCGTTTAATTCCTTAATATTTAAAGTTTCCGCGTCCGCGATTAAGTATTGGTTGAAATTGCCGATGGTTTTTTGAATCAGGATTTTAGTTTGGTTTGGCGACCAGTTTAAAAAAGTCAATTGATTAAATGAATTGCGCGGCAGGCTGATTAAAGTGATGTTTGTTTTGTTTTTCAGATTATAAATTTTTATTTCCTCGGTTTCCGGCTTAATTATAGAATAAATTATTTTTTCCCCATTGGGGGAAGCGTTAATCAAATTGATTTCTCCGGAAATAATATTATTTGGTTGGCTGATTTTGAAAAGCGTGATGTCGCGGCGAAAAGTGGTGAGATTGCTTTTGACTTCTAAATTTTGCTGCCAGACGTAAAAGCCTTCTTTTCTAATTTCCGTGAAATATTTTTCCGGCAAAAGGCGGCTGAAGCGAGTCGGAGTCGTGTCTTGGTATTTGCCGTTTAAATAAATTAAAGCGCCATGCGGCTGGGAATCCAAATAAAGAATCCCGGTTTTTTCCAAGCGATTTTTTTTGAAGTTATAGCGATAGCCCGTGGCGTCAATAATCAAAATCGGGGCGATTAACAAAAAAAGGGTGATAAAAATTAGATATAAAATTCGGCGATATTTGAGATGCATAACAAGTGAGCTTTTAGCTGTTAGCCGTTAGTCCCGATTTTTCCCCCGCGACTGCGGGGTGAAAAATCGAGGATACGCGATTCCTCTTTAATGGAATCGGAACTTTTAGTTTATATTTACGGCTTGTTTAAATTAAAGAAATATTGTAGACTGATTAAGTAAAGTTTGTTTAAATTCTAACATAAATTTTCTTTTTTTTCTAATTCAACAATTTTGAAATGGCAAATTATCTAATTTCGGGTAATCAAAAATTAAAAGGGGTTTTGACGACCAATACTTCTAAAAACGCGGCTGTGGTTTTGCTTAACGCCGCTTTGTTAAATTCGGGCAAAACTATTTTATTTGACGTGCCAAAAATTGAAGAAGTCAATCGGATCATTGAAGTTTTGACCAGCATCGGCGTGAGTATTAAGTGGTTTGACCAAAAAAATTTAATTATTTCACCGCCAAAAAAATTGAAATTAAGCCAGATTAATTATGGCGCGGCGATTAAAACCAGAAGCATTTTGTTTTGGCTTGGCGTAATTATTCATCGCCAAAAAAATTTTTTAGTGCCTTACCCCGGCGGTTGCGATTTAGGTTCACGAACGTTTAAACCCCATCTTTTTGCCTTGGAAAATTTCGGTGTTAAAATTAAAACCAAGCCGCGGTATTATCAAGTGAGTTATCA
>DATDWV010000049.1:0-8410 GCA_035289505.1 Patescibacteria group bacterium
GGGATTGATCCGTTGAAAATCTGCATTGACTATAATCACAACGGCGTTTATGCGCCGATTTTCCCAACTAACGCCGAAGAGTTGGCAAGCTGTGAACCGGTTTTTATGGAAATGCCGGGCTGGACCAAAGATATTACTGGCATTACTGAATGGAGAGATCTGCCAAAAAACGCTGCTGATTATTTAGAAGCGATTGCCAAACCATACGGCTGTCCGATCAAATTTGTCGGCACTGGACCGGAACGCAGTCAGCTGATTGTTAGATGGACGTAAGCGCTCAGTCTAAGGCTTAATGAACAAAACGCAGAGGCAAAAGCCGCTGCGTCTTTTTTTAAAATTAGATCTATAAAGCAACCAAAGTAACTTTGAGATTCACGCTCTTGCCGTCGCGCAATATTTCAAAATTAATTTCATCGCCAATTTGATATTGCTGGATTAATTCGGCTAAATTGTTTTCCCTATTAACTTGCTGTTTATCAATACTGACAATAATATCATTAACCAAAATCCCGGCTTTTTGCGCCGGACTATTTTTTATTGGCGCTTCAATAATTAAAGCGCCTTGGCTTCGGCCAAAATTCTGTTTTTGATTTAACCCGGCCGCAAAAACTAAATCCAAATATTTAACGCCCAAAAACGGCCGCTTAATCGTATTAGTTTTTAAAACTTCATTAATGACAAATCTAAAATAATTTGCCGGAATCACGCTTGCCTGGCTTTGGCTTGTTTCGCTGGTCACACCGATGACTTCGCCTGACATATTAAGCAATAGCGCACCCAAAAAATCAGAAGTTAAGGTTTCTCTTAAACTAATGATTTTGCCATATTCTTCTGAATTGATGGCTAAATTATTAATGGTTAAATTCGGATAAAAATTATCCTTTAAATTATTGACGTTAACTTCGCCCAAATAATTAGTTAAAACCGCGATTTGGCCCAAATTAACCGCCGAAGAATCGCCCAAGGTGGCAACCGGCAAATTATTTTTTTCAATTTTAATAAAAGAAACGCCGCTTATTTTATCACTCACCACTTTGTTGACCGGGTAAATATTATTTTCATAAATCACCACGACTTGATCTAATTTATAAGCGGAAATAACTTTGGTTGCCGTCACCAGCCAACCGTCGCTGGTTAAAATAAAACCATTGCCTAAAAAATCTTTATTTAAATAAACTTGATTGATTAAATTGCCACTTGATGGTTTTTTCAGATAAAGGCCAAAAATCGCCGGTTTAATTTTTTGAACCGCGTCCGCCACGGCGAAATCTTGACTAAGTCCGATTATTTTTTTAACCGGTTTAAGTTCAGAAAATTCCTGAAAGCCGTTCATATTGTTCAGATTGGCGTTTAAATAATTATCTTGCCAATCTTCAAAATAAACGTCGCTTATCATGCCGCCGACCAGCCCGGAGACAAAACCAAAAACAACGGCGATAATAATCGCTTGCGAAATTAAATTGTGTTTAAAACGATTAAAAATATTCATCTTATTAATACCATTTGGCGCTTGCTAAAATAATAATCAAACAAATTAAACTAATAATCAGATAACGCCTAATCACTTTGCTTTCTCGGATGTTATTCAACCAATTCCGAATAATGCCGCTTAAAAGGTAATAGGCAATCGTTACGATTATACTCTGGACATAGACGCTTGAGGGCAAAAAATTAACCGCCCAAAAAATTTCAGTCAAAATCAAGGTGGTGAGCGCTAAATAATGCCAGCTTTCCCGCCAAGTCGTGCCGCTGCTCCAGATTAATTCGTAGTTTAACAAAAAATTTAAAATAATAAAAGCCGCCAAAAAATACCAAAAAGATAATCCCAAAAAAATAATCAAACTGATAAAACTGGTTGTTGCCAAAAAAATGGTTAGCAGATTCAAATGAGCCGTAATGTTTTCCAGCGAATGCAATTGATACTTAAGCCGCAAATGAAACCAAAGAAATATTACTTCCAAATAAATTGCCAATAAAGCCGACAAAATAATAATCACTAATTGCTTAAGAGGTTGGCTGTCCAAAAAAATCAGAAAAATAATGCCGAAAAATAAAAAGAAAAACGGGGTAATTAAATAACGCCAGAACTTTTCAATTTTCAGATTGCGGCCGGTTAATTGCCAAAGGCCAGCTAAAAAAATCAATAAAATTAAGGGTGAAAGCCAAAAAAGCTGATGGGGTTTGATAATTAAATATTGCAAGCCAATAAAAATTAAAACTGGGCTCAAAACCGGGATTAAACGATTGATAATTAACATTTTTTCTCAGTCAAAATTAATTATTATTTTGATCTAACCAGGGATATTTTTTTTCCAAGTCCCTTATTTTATTGATGCCCGAATCAACCTTTTTTTGGTCATTTTCCGCCTTGCCTTGTTCAATTAACTCAAAGGCGACGACTAAATTAAAATGCAAATCAAGATATTTCGCCGGGGCGCGCAATTCTAAAATTTTTTCTTTTAAGCCAAGATGATTTTGATTTTCGAAAAATAATTGTAATATCTTGGGCAAAGATTCTTCATAGCTTTTTTCCTGCTGTCGGCCGGAAATTTTTTCTTCGTTTTGATCATCAGCAGCCGTTGATTCAATGGCTTTGTTACGAAAAAGACAGCCGGAAAAAATAACCGGCAAAATTAAAACCAGAAATAATTTTCTAAATTTTTTCATTGGTTAAATCAATAAACCCAGCAGTAAAAAAACCAAAATACCGATAATCAACAAAGTGACGACTGTGATCAATAAAGTCATGATGGCTTCCGGATATCTTTTCTGAAAAGCCAAATAAGTCGGATAGCCCAAAACTAAAAGGCCGGAAACCGCGGCGCTAAAAACAAAAATAAGCAAGAAAAGCAAAAACCCAAAAATCATTGGCGGTTCGTCGGGAAAGATTTTCCCTAAACCGTTAATAATCAAAACCACTAAGAAGCAATAAGTGGCTTCGGCAATGCCGCCTAAAAAACCAAAATTGATGACTGACCGATCATCAAATTTTTGTTTGGTGAACATATGTTTTTTTTAGTTATTAGTTAATGAGTTTTTGATATTAGGTTTTAGCTAAAAGGTGAATTGATCTTGGGTAGTTTTCAATTCCTGCCAATCATTATTGTTTTCATCCCAGCGATAAGCCCGAAATTTATGGACTTTTTCCGTGTCCGAATATAAATATGAAACCGCGGTCTGGCTGCCGATGCGTTTTGAACCAATGGTTTTTTTGCCCAAAACCAAGGCTTGAGTCGTTCGTTCAAGTTTCATTTTTCCCATCGGCCCGATAAATTCAATAATCTCGGCCACGCCTCGGCCGATTTCTTCGGGTAAATTTTCGGTTGATTGATTTAAAACCTCAAATTTATCTTTGATTTGACCGATTATTTCTTGCCAGCGCTCGTCAGTCATAGTGTTAGTTGTTAGCTGTTAGTTGTTAGTTGTTAGGAGATTATAGCAAAAGTTCTAAAGGCTCTAACCTAAAAGCTAACAGCTAATAATAAGTGCTTAAAGTTTCATAGTTGCCCAAACGATTTTCCAAAACCTGTTTTTCGATTAAACCCTGATCATAAAGCTGCTTTAAAGCAGACTGCATGGTGACCATGCCTTCATTGCGGCCGGTTTGGATCGCTTGAGCCAAATTCGCAATTTTCGCTTCCCGAATTAAATTAGCAACCGCCGGGGTATTAATCAAAATTTCTCTGGCAACAATCACGCCACCGCCAATTTTCGGCAAAAGTTGCTGGCAAATAATCGCGCGCAGAACTGATCCAAGCTGCGATAAAATTTGCTGTTGACGATGCGCTGGAAATATGTCAACAATGCGCTGAATGGTTTCCGCGGCCGTGCTCGTGTGGAGAGTGGATAAAACCAAGTGTCCGGTTTCCGCCGCGGTCAAAGTCGCCGAAATTGTTTCTAAATCGCGCATTTCGCCGACCATAATCACGTTGGGATCTTGGCGCAAAGCGCGTTTTAAAGCCTCGCTGAAAGAATCGGTGTCTCGGCCTAATTCGCGCTGTTCAATAATGCTTTGCTCTTCTTGAAAAATAAATTCCACCGGGTCTTCAATCGTAATGATATGGGCCCGTCTTTCTTTATTGATGAGATTGATTAAAACCGCCAAAGTCGTTGATTTGCCGCTGCCTGACGGACCAGTGACTAAAATCAAACCTTGATTTAAGTGGCTTAGTTGATAAATCGTTTCATCAACGCCCACTTCTTTTGGGCCGGGAATTTTATCCGGGACCACGCGCGCGGATAAGCCGATTTGCCCTTCCTGACGATGCAAATTAATGCGAAAATTACCCCCGCCGATATTTAAAGCAAAATCAAGTTCTTTGTTTTTTTTGAAAAAATCAATGTCTTCTTTAGTCATTAAGGAAAAAATCGCGGCCTCTAATTCATCAGCCGCTAAATCTTGGTCGCTGATAAAATTTAATTCGCCGTGAATGCGCAGAGCCGGTTTATTGCCGGAAACCAAATGCAAATCAGACGCGTTTTTTTCCAAAGCCGATTCAAAATATTTTTTTATGTCCATCCCGTTAGAGATAGGGCGCGGTCAATATTCGCTTACCCGTCATTATTTATAAAATTATGTCCCATACTATTTCACCCGTTAGAATGTTGCTCCTTACGCGACCGCGATCTCTAACGGGATCCATTCTTGCTAAATTATAACACAATTCCCTGCTCTTTTAAAAGAAATTGATGGGCTTTTTTTAATAAATTCTGGCCGCGCTGATAAAATAATCTTTTTAAAGCGGTTTGGTAATCAAACCAACCGAAGTCAAAATGCTCGTGAGAAATTTTAACTTTCACCTGATCAACTTCGCCTAAATAAAAAATCGCGGTTTTATAAATTTTTTCTTTGACGCCGCCTTTAATGTGCGTGTCAAAATCATACTCATACTTTTCACAAAAACCTTCAATGATTTTTGGATTCACAATGCCGGTTTCCTCTTCTAATTCCCGCAAAGCGGTTTGCGCGTCAGTCTCGTCTTTTTCCTGCGTGCCTTTGGGAAAATTCCAATACTCACCGCCGTGATGCAATAACAAATAGCGAATGGCTTTGCCTTCGCGCTTAAAAATTACGACGCCAACTGATTTTTTTCTTACCATAGATTTTCTAATTCCTTAAATATTTTCTGCCTTTTAATTTATCCGGCAAACCCGCCACAAATGATTACCCCAATTTAAATCCCTGGTAAATTCCGTTACGTTTTTAGATATTTACGTCCTTTGAGTTTGGCGGGCAGGTATTCTTGATTTTCCTGCCAGTCATAATCCGGCGAATATTTATAACCCTTGCCGTAATTTAAATCTTGCATCAATTTAGTCGGCGCGTTGCGCAAATGAAGCGGCACCGGCTCATCCATCGTGTTTTTCACGTCTTCTTTAACCTTACCATACGCCTGATAAACTTCAACTGATTTTTTCGCCCGCGCCAGATAAACCACGCATTGCGCCAAAATAACATCGCATTCTGGATAACCCAAAAAGTGACAGCCCTGATAGCACGCCACGGCTTGTTCCAAGGCTTTTGGATCGGCTAAACCGATATCTTCAACAGCCATACGCACTAAACGCCGGGCAAGATATAAAGGATCTTCGCCGGCCTCAATCATCCGCCCCAACCAATACAAGGCGGCATCGGCATTATTGCCGCGCACCGACTTATGCAAAGCCGAAATAATGTTATAATGCTGTTCACCGGCTTTATCGTAGAGATAATGGGATTTTTGCAGAGCTTCTTTGATAATTTCTTGATTTAAAACGATTTTGCCCTGCGAGCTTGGCTTAATTGATTTAACGGAAAATTCCAAAGCGTTAAGCGCGATTCGGGCGTCGCCTTGGGCCAAGCTGGCCAGATAACGAATTAAATTATCACTAGTGTCAATTTTTAAGTCGGGAAAACCGATTTTCAAAGCGCGTAAAATAATTTTTTCCAAATCATGTTCGGTTAATTGTTCTAAAACAAAAACGCGGCAACGGGATAAAAGCGCGGAAACCACTTCAAAACTTGGATTTTCCGTGGTCGCGCCAATTAAAGTAATTATTCCTTTTTCCACGTCAGGCAGAAGCGAATCTTGCTGGGCTTTGTTCCAGCGATGGATTTCATCAATAAATAAAATTGTTCTTTGACGATTAAATTTTCGGCGGTCCTGGGCGACTTTCAGAATTTCTCTTAATTCTTTGAGGCCGGAATCAACCGCGGATAATTGGACAAAAATTGATTTGGTCATTTTGGCGATGATTCGCGCCAGCGTGCTTTTGCCTGATCCCGGCGGACCCCAAAAAATCATGGAAGGAATCTCGTCTTTTTCTATAGCTTGGCGAAGAAGTTTTCCTTGACCAACTATTTCTTTTTGGCCGACAAAATCAGCCAGAGTTTGAGGACGCAAACGATCGGCCAGCGGGGCGTTGGCCTTGATATCTTTTTCTAATTGTTGGTCAAAAAGATCCATAAAATAATTTTGAATTTTATTTACCAAACCTTCTCTGCCTTTTGTGATACTTTTTGATAATCTCGCCCAAATCGCGCTCGTTGAAATCCGGCCAGTGTTTTTTGATAAACATCAATTCAGCATAAGCCGATTGCCAAGTCAAAAAATTTGACAAGCGCTCTTCGCCGGAAGTGCGAATAATCAAATCCGGATCAATGACGCCGGCAGTCCAAAGATTTTGGCTGATTAAATCTTCGGTAATTTTTTCCGCCGGAATTTTTTGGCCAATAATTTTTTTCACTGCGGAAATAATTTCCGGCCGGCCGCCATAGGAAATCGCGATTTGAAATAAAAATTTATTATTTTTTCGGGTTTGCTCTTCTGCTTCAAAAATCATTTTTTGAATGTCTGGGGCCAACCTTTCTTTTTGGCCGATGACTTTGACTCTGACGCCTTCTTTGTCAATTTCTCTGATTTCTTTTTTTAACGCTTGACGGAAAAGGTTCATTAAATAATTAACTTCGGTTTTGGAACGATACCAATTTTCCGTGGAAAAAGCGTAAACCGTTAAAATTTTAATGCCGTGTTTAATGCACCACTTCACCAAATCTTTCATTTTATTATAGCCGCGGCGATGGCCTTCCAAAGTCGGCAAACCCCGATTTTTGGCCCAGCGGCGGTTGCCGTCCATAATAATGCCCAAATGCCTTAATGGCTGATTTTGTGTCATAAACCCCGTTAGAAATTAATTTATTAAAGGGTATATTTTACCCCAAATTTTACCCTTTTTCTTTTTTAGGATAAAAACCCCGTAAATAGATTTCTAACGGGGTAAATCGCAAGATTTTAATAAATAAGACTATCTTATTTTACCCTTTTAATAGCTCGTGGTCAAAATAGATAATAGGACCAAAAACTTGACAAGATTATTTAAATATGCTATACTAAAAAAGTTCTTTGATTCTGTGAAATTTGGGAAATTAGATTTAACTGTGCAAATTGACAAGGAGAAAACACATGTGGGTGACAAGAATAATGTTGGTGCTCTTGGTACTTGGCACAAGTCTGGTCATGATTGGAAACGGTCATAATCAAACTGGCGTATTCTACATGGGACAGAGCATGATCTATAGCGTGATCGCTTTGGCGGTCAGCTATTTGATCTATGACTCGTATCTCAAGATAAAGCCAGTCATGGTCGGGCGGCGACGGAATCATCGCTTGTCACTGATCAAAATCGTGGCACCAGTTATTACCACGGTCGCGACATATTGGTTCCTGTGGGTTTACGGCCTGGCTGCCGCAAGCGATTTAGTCAGCAACAAGCTTGGCCTCTCACCTGGTCTGGCTGTCGCCATCCTCATTGGGATTATCTGGGCTGCGTTTTGGCCCAACTACATTCTGATGAAAAAGTTCTGGGTTGTTGAAACCACGGAAATTATCCCATCTCGGAGATATGGATGGGATCAAGACCGAGGTCATCGAGATCCCGAATTTCCCGCCTCTCGTCCATAGGACGCGAGGAATAGTTCTCCTCCTCGGAGAAGGTGACGCGTCATTCCGCTGACGCGTCGCTCTGGGCCGCTTGCCAATTCAAACTTCTCCTTCCGACTCCAAATCGAACAAAGAGGTCAATGGCAAGCGGCCTCTTTTTATTTAACAGTTGACAATTAACAATGAACAATAATAAAATGGTTTATCGGGGTGTAGCGTAATTGGCTATCGCGCACGCTTCGGGTGCGTGAGATTCCGGGTTCGAGTCCCGGCACCCCGATTTTAGTTATTTTATTTTATCATCTTTAGCGCTATAATAGGGGTATGACTCCCCTGACCCAAATTCTCAAAAATCAAAAATTCAATTTAGAAAATTTCTTGCTCCAGTTTATTAAAACTGGAATTTTTATTATTTTATTTTTACCGCTATACGTTAACCCCAATTTTTTATACCCCTTGGTTTTCCCCCGAACAATCATCTTCCGCCTGAT
>DATDWV010000050.1:0-6212 GCA_035289505.1 Patescibacteria group bacterium
CGGTTGAACGGATGGTAACGCCGGTAAAAACATCTACCACTCAAACCAAAGCCGGTCCGCCGGAAAATTTGCCGGTTGGCTAAAATTAACTTTATGACCGAGGAAAATAAAAAAAACGATATCGTATTTTTTGCCGAAACAAACTTTCGTAACCAGAAAGTAAAATTTGGCATTAAAAAAGACGACCGGCGCCGCCATATGTATTTAATCGGTAAAACCGGCATGGGCAAGTCAACGGCAATGGAAAATATGATTATTCAAGACATTATTAACGGCGAGGGCGTAGGTTTGGTTGATCCTCATGGCGACTTAGCGGAAAAGATTTTGGATTATATCCCCAGCAGCCGCGTCAATGATGTGGTCTATCTGAATCCTTCTGATATTGAATATCCGATTGCTTTTAACGTCATGGAAGCCGTTTCTCAAGAGCATAAGCATTTAATCGCCTCCGGTTTAGTCGGCGTCTTTAAAAAACTCTGGGCAGATTCTTGGGGCCCGCGCTTGGAATATGTTTTGCGTAACGCGATTTTAGCCCTCCTGGACTATCCCGGCAGCACGCTGTTAGGGGTAATGCGGATTTTAGTTGATAAAACTTATCGCCAGAAAGTCATTGCTAAAATCAAAGACCCGGTGGTCAAATCATTTTGGGTGGACGAATACTCAAAATATCCCCAGCAATTTCAGTCCGAAGCGATCGCTCCGATTCAAAATAAAGTCGGCCAGTTTTTATCAACGGCTTTAATCAGAAACGTGGTCGGTCAAGTCAAATCAACCATTGACTTAAGAAAAATAATGGATGAACAAAAAATTCTGATTATGAATTTATCCAAAGGCCGAATCGGTGAAGACTCTTCCGCCTTATTGGGCGCGATGATGATTACTAAAATCCAATTAGCGGCGATGAGCCGAATTGACATTCCCGAATCCGAAAGAAAAGATTTTTATCTTTACGTTGACGAATTCCAAAATTTCGCTACCGAATCTTTTGCCAATATTTTATCGGAAGCGAGAAAATACCGGCTTGATTTAATTATCGCCCATCAATATATTGAACAATTAGACGAACTTGTCAGCGCCGCGGTTTTCGGCAACGTCGGCACGCTGATGTGTTTTCGCATCGGCGCCGCGGACGCCGAATTTTTGGCTACGGAATTTGCCCCATATTTTACCGAAGAAGATTTGGTTAATTTAACCAAGTTTGATACTTACATGAAATTAATGATTAACGGCGTTTCTTCAAACCCTTTTTCCGCCACCACTTTAATGCCCTTAGGCGAAGAGTATGTCACCCATAATAAAGATAAAGTCATTAAGGTCTCGCGCGAGCGCTTTGCTAAGCCCCGGGCGGTGGTTGAAGACAAAATTAGCCGCTGGAGCGGAGTAATGTCAGATGAAGAGGAAGAAGAGGAAAGGGGAAATCAGACTAAAAAATCTTCTCCAGTTAAAACAAATCCTCAAAGAACTTACGATAAGCCAACTCAAAACAGTCGGCCCCAAATAAAAGAAAAAAATACTTATAAGGTTAATTGCTATGAATGCGGCAAACCGACAACGATCACCTTTAAACCAGACGGCGTTCGGCCAATTTATTGCCCAAACTGTTTTCAAAAACTGCGGGAAAAAATTGCCCGCGGCGAAAGCATGGAAATTACCCAAGCCCCCGCGGAAGAAGCAAAAGAAATTTCCTTAGCCGAAGCAATTAGAATTAAACCTAAATCTTTTGACGCGAAAAAAATAGAAGCAGAACCAAAAAAAATTGATGACTCAAAAAACCGAGATCAAATTCCCGCTCCGCGGCCCAAAGAAACTCCTTTAAAAACCATTAAGCCCGGGCAGGTCGTCAGATTTTAAATTGACATCTCGTTTTAATTTATTTAAGATTAATTAGGTTAAAACCTATTTTTTTAATTCTTTTATTTTACTCTATGAAGGTAGCAATTATTGGCAGCGGTTATGTCGGTTTGACCACCGGAGTTTGTTTGGCGGAAATCGGCCATCAAGTGATCTGCCTTGATAATAACCAAAAAAAATTAGCTAAGCTAAAACAAGGTCAATCGCCGATTTTTGAGCCGGGTTTAGAGAATTTAATCGCGAAAAATTTAAAGAACGGCAAACTTAGTTTTGATGATAACATCAAGTCGGCCGTTAAAAATTCTGAAATTATTTTTATTTGCGTTAATACGCCGCCCAAGCCTGACGGTCAGGCGGATTTAAGTTTTGTTGAAGCCGTTACTAAAGAAATCGCCTTGGCTTTAAATCACGATCATAAAATTATTGTTGATAAAAGCACGGTGCCGATCAAGACCGCGGAAAAAGTCAAAGAAACTTTACTTCATTTGAGCGTTGACGAAGCAAAATTTGACGTGGTCTCTAACCCGGAATTTTTAAGGGAAGGAACAGCGGTCAAAGACACGATGGCGCCAGACCGCATTGTCATTGGCGTTGACAGCGATTTGGCGCGCGAAACTATGCTTAAACTTTATCAGCCGATTATTGAAAAAACGAAAACACCGGTGAAAATCGTTTCGGTTAGAAGTGCGGAATTAATTAAGCACGGGGCCAATACTTTTTTGGCTAATAAAATCTCTTTTGCCAATCTAATCGCTCAGGTTTGCGAAGAAGCTGACGCTGACGCACTGGAAGTTTTGTCAGCCATCGGTTTAGATGAAAGAATCGGCAATCAATTTTTGAGCCCGGGCATTGGCTTTGGCGGCAGCTGCTTTCCCAAAGACATCACCGCTTTTAAAAAAACTTTGGAGATTTTGGGCATTGACAATAATTTAATTCAATCAATCCAAAATATTAACGATCAGGCAATCTCGCGGTTTATTAAAAAAATAAAAAAAGAACTTTGGGACTTGGATGGAAAAAAAATCGCAGTTTTAGGCTTGGCGTTTAAAGCCAATACGGATGATATTCGCAACGCTCCGGTCTTAAAAATAATCAATGAATTAAAAAAAGATAAAGCCAGAATTATCGCCTATGATCCAAAAGCGATGGAAAACACGAAAAAAATTATCCCGGACATTGAATACGCCAAAGACGCTTATGAAGCGATTAATCAGGCACAAGCCTTGATTATCGGCACGGACTGGGAGGAATTTAAGCGGCTGGATCTGCATAAAGTGAAAGAATTAATGATTGAGCCGATAATTTTTGACGGGAGAAATATTTTTGATCCAAGTTTGGTTAAAACCATTGGCTTTCGTTATTTTGGCGTTGGCCGATAAACAAATAAGAATTAAGAATCATAAATTAAGAATTAAGAGACGCAAGTCTCTTTTTTTGCTATAATCAATTCATGAAACAATATTTTTACGCGCTCGCCACCTTTACCGGCACCATTATCGGCGTGGGCATTTTTGGCTTGCCTTATGCCACTGCCCAAATCGGTTTTATTCCGATTCTTTTTTATTTCGCTTTTTTAGGATTAATCACTATTTTAATTCATCTGATTTTTGGCGAAATCTGCTTGCGCACTCCCGGCGCGCACCGCTTGCCCGGTTTAGCGGAAATTTATTTAGGCAAAAGAATCAAATGGATTTCGGTTTTTTCCAACACCATCGGCTTGTTAGGGGCGAATTTAGCCTATTTGATCGTGGGCGGCAGTTTTTTGGCGAGCTTTTTTGCTCCGATCTTCGCCGGCCCGGAATTGGCTTACATTTTAATTTTTTATTTTAGCGGCGCGCTGATAATATACTTAGGCACTAAAACGATTTCTGAATCAGAATTTTTCAGTTTGATTATTTTTTTTATCATTCTTTTTTTTCTCTTCGCCAAAGGATCGTTTAACATTAACTTGGCTAATCTCGCCACCATTGACCTTAAAAATTTAATTTTGCCCTATGGGGTAATTTTATTTTCCTTAGCCGGCATGTCGGTTATCCCCGAAATCAAAGAAATTTTAGGCCAAAAAAACCGTTTTTTAAAAAATATCATCATCACCGGCACGATTATTCCAATTTTTACTTACTTAATTTTTATCATTTTGGTTTTAGGCGTCAACGGCGCGCAAACTTCGCCTGATGCCTTAAACGGCTTAGTCAATGCGTTAGGGCAAAACATCGTTGGCTACGGATTTTTATTCGGCGTCATCACCACTTTCACTTCTTATTTGACAATTGGCATTACGATTAAAAAAATTTTTTGGTATGATTTGAATTTTTCTCATTTCAGCGCTTGGATTATCGCCTGTTTTACGCCGTTACTTTTATATTTAATCGGCTTTAACGATTTTATCAAAATTATCGCTTTTATTGGCGCGGTCACTATCGGTATTGACGGCATCACGGTTTTTCTCATCCACCAAAAGGCCAAAAAGCAAGGGAAGGTCAAGCCAATTTACGAAATTAAATTGGCTAAACCGATTATTTATTTAATCATGGCGATTTTTTTGGCTGGAGTGGTTGTTGAAATAGTTAACTTACAAATTTAAATTAAAATTAACAATAGTCTTGACAACGCATTTTTTTATTGTTATCCTAAAATTAGCACTCTAACTGTTAGAGTGCTAATCAGCTAAAAAGCTAACTTCCTAATTCCTAAAAATGTTTAATCCTCAAAAATTAACCTTAAAGGCCCAGCAGGCCGTCCAGCAAGCCATGGAAATCGCGGCGGAAAAAAATCAGCCGCAAATTACTTTGGCTCATTTTTTATTATCCCTGATTAAACAAGAAGACGGCTTAACTGCGGCCATTTTAAAAAAATTGGAAGCGCCAATAAACGACTTAACTCAAAATTTAGAAAAAGAAATTAATCGTTTGCCAAATATCAGCGGCGGGGGAATGGCTCAGCAATTTTTAGAGCCGGCGTTTCAAAAAGTTTTCAGCCAGGCGGAAAAAGAAGCGAAAAAATTAGGCGATGAATACATCAGCACCGAACATTTTTTACTGGCTTTGCTTGAAGTTAAATCAAATATCGCCGAACTTTTAGCCAGCTATCAGATTAAAACCGAATTGATTTTAAAAATTCTTAAAGAAATTAGGGGCAGTCACAAAATTACCGATCAGGACCCGGAAAGCAAATATCAAGCGATTGCCAAATACGCGATTAATTTAACGGAAATGGCCCGGCAAGGCAAATTAGACCCAATCATCGGCCGCAATACGGAAATTAGGCGGGTGATGCAGGTTTTATCCAGACGGACAAAAAACAATCCGGTTTTAATCGGCGAGCCGGGCACAGGCAAAACCGCGATCGCCGAGGGCTTGGCCCAAAGAATTATCGCCGGCGATGTGCCGGAAAGCATTAGCGGCAAAGAAATTATTGCCTTGGATTTGGGCAGTTTGGTTGCCGGCACGAAATTCCGCGGCGAATTTGAAGATCGGCTTAAGGCGGTGATGCGCGAAATTGAAGCATCAGCCGGAAAAATTATTTTATTTATTGATGAACTTCATTTGGTGGTCGGCGCCGGCGGCGCCGAAGGCGCGATTGACGCGGCGAATTTGTTAAAACCGGCTTTGGCCCGGGGCACTCTGCACGCGATCGGCGCCACGACTTTAAAAGAATACCAAAAGCATATTGAAAAAGACGCGGCTTTAGAGCGAAGATTTCAGCCGGTTTACGTTGGTCAGCCGACGATTGAAGACACAATCGCCATTTTGCGCGGCATTAAAGAAAAATATGAAATTCACCACGGCGTTAAAATTTCTGACGCCGCCTTGGTCGCGGCGGCGAATTTATCCTCCCGCTACATCACTGATCGATTTTTACCGGATAAAGCCATTGATTTAGTTGATGAAGCGACTTCGGCTCTGCGCATGGAAATTGATTCTATGCCCGATGAATTAGACGGTTTAAAGCGACAAATTACCCAATTAGAAATTGAAAAACAAGCTTTAGTTAAAGAAAAAGACGGATCTTCAAAAAATCAGGTGAAAGAAATTGAAAAAATTTTAGCCGATTTAAAAGAAAAAAGTCAAGAAATTGAAATTCAATGGCGCGGTGAAAAAGATCTAATCAAAAAAATTCAGGGATTAAAAAATAAAATTGACCAATTCAAAAATGAAGCGGAAATCGCCGAACGTAAAAGCGATTTAGCCAAAGTCGCGGAAATTAAATACGGTAAAATCCCCGAAAAAGAAAAAGAAATTAATTTGGCGACAAAAAAATTAGCGGAAATTCAAAAAAATAAAAGGATTATTAAAGAAGAAATAACCGAAGAAGATATTGCCGCGGTAGTAGAGCGCTGGACCGGAATACCGGTAAGTAAA
>DATDWV010000051.1:0-8886 GCA_035289505.1 Patescibacteria group bacterium
ATTTTATTGCCGGAAATCGGCAAGCTCACGGTAAATTGAATCGTATTTTTATCATAAATGGTTAAACCGGTGCGAATGGCGCCAAAATCAATTAAAATTTTGGCGCTTTCTTCTTTTTCCGCCAGCAAGCTCCGGCTTAAAGCCGCGGCTTCAATTTCTAAGGCATAAACGGTCAAATCGCTTTTTTCTAAAACCGAAAGATAAGAGTCCACGATATTTCTTGGCGCGGCGCCGACTAAGACTTTAGCTGAATCTGACTTTGTTTCAAGTAATTGCCAATCAAAATAGATTTCGTCAGGGCTAACCGGAAGATGATTGACAATTTCTTTTTCAATCAACGCCGCGACGTGATCAATATTTTTTTTATCAATGGCCGCGTTTAAAGTCAAAACTTTAATGAATGTTTTTGTTTCCGGCAGAACGGAAATAACATTTTTCGTTTTGATTTTTGGCCCAGCGGTTGATTTAACCAATTGCTGAATTAATTTGCTTAAAGTTTGCGGTTCAATAATTTCGCCATTATTAATGACGTTAGCCGGGACCGCTAACTCGTTAAAATTGGTAATAATATTTTTTTTACCGATTTTTCGGCAATTAATCAGCCGAATTGCCTGATCGCTGATGTCTAAACCAAAAGCTTGTTGGAGTCTGCCAAACATAATTTGCTTAAATTATATCTTTAGTAGTTTATAGGTTTTAGGACATAATTTAAATAGCTAAATTGCTATCTCTAAAATCTAACACCTATAACCTAAAACCTAAAACCTAATTTACTAATATTGCTCTTCCCAATGATCAATTTGGATAATCGGCGCGGTCGTGTTGTAGCTTGGATCAATGACTGGTAAAAAGTTTTCCGGAACGAAATTTAAAATAATTGAGCCGCCGCTTGAAGTGATTCTGGCGTCAAAGCCGGTTAAACTGCCATTAACCGTAAAATTCGTGCCGGAACTGGTAATTTCCAAATCATCAGCGGCGTAAATTAAACCGTCAACACTCACTGTTCCCCCGGAAGTGGTGAATTCCACGTCGTCTTTTGATAAAAGGCCGCCGCCGTAAACCGGATCAGCCGTCACGGTTAATGTTTTACCGGAAAGGGTGATTTCTATTTCTTCATCAGCAACCAAAACACCGTTAATCGTGAAATTTTTGCCGATAATCTCTGCTTCACCAGTGACGTAAATTATGCCGTTTAAAGTCGTGTTGTTAGGCAAATTTTTAAATTGAGTTTTGGTATAAACAGTACCAGAGGCAATGGCGCGGTTTTTCCAAGAATTCGAATCAGCTGAATCAAAATCAATTTGGAGCATGTCAATAGTCGTGGTTGGCGCGTCTTGATAGCTGGTGCCGTTTAAAGTTAAGATAGCTCCGGAAACGACCAAAATATTATTGCTGGCGCTGACCACGCCGTCATTAACAACCACTTCTGTCCCTGCTCCTTGGACTTTAAATAATTGATTGGCGTGAAGCCGGCCGCCGTTAGCCGTTAAAATAATGCCTGAGCCGGTAAAAGTAAAATTGCCGTTTTGCTGGGAGCCGCGTCCGCCGGCGAAACTCGCGAATTCCCATTCCGAACCAGAGCCGGTGGGTCGGGTAATGTATGATTTAACCACCCGCTGGGAAATTGTGCCGCTGATTTGGTAAGTGGAAGTGGCGATAATCCAAGCTTCCGCCGTGGCCGTGCTTTCCGCTCTCACGAGATAGCTGGCATTGTTTCCACCAAAAATATTAGTCCGATTGATGTCATAAGCGCTGGTTAAAGCGCCGGCGATAAAGGCGTTTTTGGTGGCTTGATCGTTTTGGATTTTCCAAATCATTTCATTAATGCCGGCTTCAGCGAGATAATAATTTTTAGTCGCCAATGATTGAACAATAGAAATTTTATTTTCTGAATTTGTCAACGACAAAAGATAAGACCCGGTCATTAAAAGAGCGGTTAAAATTAAAACAGAAACGATTAAGACAAAACCCTGATTTTTTGTTTCATTTATCATGCTAGTTATTGCGGGGATTAATCACCGCTTTCATCTCAATTTGCTCGTTATTTTTATTGAGATTCAAAACAATGTTAATATTTGAGCTGCCGAAAAAGTCAAGGCTGGAAAAATTTTCACCGATTATTTTTTCTTCTAAAATATTTTGGGTGGGCGGACCAAAGGCGTCAACATCATTCCAACGGACATAAGTTAAAGGATCGGTATCAAAATAATAAACAATAATCCGCCGTTTCAATTGACCATTTTCCAAAAGATATTTGAGATATTGGATTTGCGAAGTGGTATGGCCGTCTTCAAATTCCAGTTCATGACTGACTAAATTGGGATCGGTATCGTCCGGGGGCAGGACAGTGACAATATCATTGGCTTGGCGGATTTCCCGTGACATTAAATCAAGAACAATTCTGGCGTTTTGCGACAGCTCGGCTTTAATATTGCCTTTGCGAAAAACCTTTTGATTTAAAAGAAAAGTGGAGCTGACAACCATGATAATTAACATGCCGATAATTACCGCGATCAGAAGTTCGGTTAAAGTGAACCCTGCACCTTTCGGAAATAAGTTATTAAATTTTTTAGAAAATATTTTCATTGTTTTAAAAATCAGAAATAACCGAATTTAATTCGGTTGATTTTTCCGCCTCGCCAATTGTTGAGGGCCAAAAAACCGTGACTGTAATTTTTTTTAGGCCCAAATCGTTGGCGCTGACGTTAAAATTAGAATCAAGATATTCAACCACGGTTTGCCGCTGAAAAGCGTAATAAAAATCAGCTGGATCGCTTGATAATCTTTGTTTAGTTTCAATCGTGCCAATGCTGATATTGTCATAACCTAAGCCGATTATTTCTTCAATTTTCGCCGTGGCTAAATTAGAAGCGGTGGTTAACCTTTGGGCGTCGCCGGTAATTTTTAAACTTAAAGGAAAAATTTGGACCACGGCAAAAAGGCCGACCATTAAAATCACGGTCGCGATCGCCGCTTCAATGATGGTAAATCCCAAGGGGAATGATTTTTTATCACTAGTCAATAACTTCAACATAGCCTGATGGTTTAATATTCAAAGTGGAAATTTGGCTGCGGGTATTGGTCAGAGTAATTGAGCCGGTTTCCGCCACCCCGCCGGTGGGATTCAAACTAACCAAATTATTAGTCAAGCCGGAAATTTGATTAATTGATACTTCGGAATCAAAATTAACTTCTTTAAAAATATTGCTGGTTTCCGCGTTCACAATTTGATAACTATTTGTTAAAGGATAAAGTTTAAGTTGATAAATTTTTTGTTCGGTAATGGCTAATTGTTGGGTGAGGCGCAAATTGGTGGCTAAAATTCTGGCTTCGCTTTTTAGTTTGGTGTTTTTTTGATAATTAACAAAAAGGGGGGCGCTCATAATGGAGATAAAAGCAATAATGCCCAAAACCGCGGTAAGCTCAGTAATGGTAAATCCTTTGGTTTTAATTCGTTGATTTTTTTTCATCCCAGCGAATTTGATTTTAAATTTGCTGACTTAAAGAATAAATCGGCATAATCACCGCCACCGCCATGCCGCCCACGCCAACGCCTAAAATCACCATTAAAATCGGCTCAATGATTGAGGGCAAGTTTTCCATGGTTTGATTGACGTCATCTTCGTAAAAAATCGCTGATTCCTGCAAAATATCGTCTAAAGCGCCGGTTTCTTCGCCAACCGCGATCATCTGCAAAACAACCGGCGGAAAAAGATTGGCGTGAGGTTTGAGTGATTCTTGGATGCTAATGCCTTTTTTAATTTTTTCTTTGGCTAAATTCAACGCCTCCCGAAATAAAGCGTTGCCTAAAACCCGGGAAGTGATTTCAAAAGACTGGACAATTGGGATGTCAGTTTTTAAAAGAGAACTTAAGGTTCGGCAAAACCGCGCCAAATTAACTTTTTTAATGATGGTGCCGGCCACGGGCACGCGTAAAAGAAAAAAATGGAAATTTTTTTTGCCTTGAGGGGTATGAACAATTCTGTTAGAAATGACGATTAAAGCCGCTAAGCCAATTAAAAGAAAAATTCCGTATTTAAGAACAAATTCACTGCTGAAAATCAAAATTCTCGTCGCCAAAGGCAAAGCGACGTTTAATTCTTTAAAAATTCCGGAAATCGTGGGGATGACGTAGATTAACATTAAAACGCCGATAATAAACATCATCGTGACGACAATGGCGGGATAAATCATCGCGCCTTTGACTTTAGCGATAATGTCATGGTCTTTTTTCATTTGAACAAAAAGTTCTTTTAAGACTTCTTCTAATTTACCGGAAGCTTCGCCGGCTTTAACCATGTTAATAAAAAGTTCGCCAAATATTTTTTGGTATTTTTCCAAGCCACGAGACAAAAGATTGCCTTTTTCCACGCCTTGCTCTAAATCAATTAAAATGATTTTGAAAGTTTTGCCGCTGGTTTGCTCGGCTAAAGTTTTTAAAGCCACTGACAAAGAAATGCCGGATTTTAACATTATTCCAAGTTGTTGGACGAAAAAAATTTTTTGGACTAAAGTGACTTTTCTCGGTTTTTTTATCCAGTCAATTATTTTTTGCGTGCCGTTTTCCGCCATAGTTTTTGTTTACATTTTTTAATTTTAGAAAATAATTTAGTCTTTAGTGACGCGTAAAATTTCTTCAATCGTGGTAATGCCGTTTTTGGCTTTGATAAAGCCATCTTCAATAATCGCAAGCATTCCTTGCTCTTTGGCGACGCGTTGAATTTCTTTGGCTGGCGCGGTTTTAATGATTAATTCGGCGATTTCGGCAGTGACATTCAAAACTTCATAAATGCCGACGCGGCCGCGATAGCCGTTTTTATTGCATTTTTTGCAGCCTTTGCCGCGATAGAAAAGGAGAGACTCCTTGCTTTGTTTTTTGGTGACTAAATTTTCTTTTTCCAGAGTTTGAAGAATTGATTCAAAATTAATTTTCTTTTCCAAATCCGCCAGTTCGGCTTTATTTAAGGTGTAGCTTTCCATGCAGTCCGGACAAATTTTTCTAACTAAGCGCTGGGCAATAATCATCACGCAAGTGGAAGCGACTAAAAAAGCCGCCACGCCCATTTCGCTTAACCGCGGCAAGGTGGTCGGCGCGTCGTTGGTGTGCAAGGTGGATAAAACTAAATGGCCGGTTAAAGCGGCATGAATGGAAATTTCCGCGGTTTCGGTGTCGCGGATTTCGCCGACCATGATGATATTCGGGTCTTGCCGGAGAAACGAGCGAAGGGCGGAGGCGAAAGTGTAGCCAATCCTCGGGCTAACTTGAGTTTGATTTAAGCCGGGCATGCGGTATTCAATCGGATCTTCCACGGTGGTGATATTAACTTCCGGCCGATTCAAGATATTTAAAATCGCGTAAAGCGTGGTGGTTTTTCCCGAACCGGTTGGGCCGGTGACTAAAATTAAGCCGTGAGGTTTTTTAATGTTTACCCGGACAACATCCAAAGAACGTTTTTGAAAACCCAATTGTTCCAAACTGATAATGCCGGTTTGTTCGTTTAAAGCGCGCAAAACGACTTTTTCGCCGTCATAAGTCGGAATAATGGAAACCCGGAAAGAAACTTTATATTCGTTGGTCGTCACTTTAAAGCGGCTGTCTTGAGGCAAGCGGTGTTCGTCTAATTTCAGATTGGACAAAATTTTAACTCTGGCGACAATGCCGGCGTGAACTGATTTGGGCAAAGTCATAACCGGGCGCAAAACCCCGTCAATTCGGTAGCGAACTACGACTTCTTTTTCCGTTGGCTCAATGTGAATGTCAGATGCATTTTCCAAAATGGCGTACTCCAAAAGCGTGTCCACGATCCGAATTACCGGCAAATCATGAGCCAGTTCCTTTAATTTTGAGCCGCCTTCAGAGGATTCGCCGGGTTTTTCCTGCTCTTTGGTTAACTCCTGAAATTCGGCTTTTAAGCCTTTGTGGTAAAGCTTTAAAACTTCGTTGATGCTTTCCGGCGTGGTTAAATAGATTTTTACCGTTAAACCGGTTTTTTTCGTCAAAAATTCAAAAATCTGCAAATCCGCCGGATTCAAGGAAGCGATTTTTAATTCAGAGTCAGTTTTGTCAAAAGCGATGATTTTATGGGTCGCGGCCAGCGGTTCGGGAATTAAAAATAAGATGTCTTTTCTGATGGTTTCATTCTTCAAATTAATAAACGGCAAATTAAAGTAATTTGCCGCGGTTTGATAAAGTTGTTCTTGGCCGATGACTTTTTGGCTGGTTAAATAATCCTCTAGATTTTGATTTCTTTTTTTTGCTTCTTCCAAATATAGATCTAATTCTTTGGCGCCGACGGCCTTGGAATCCAAAAGAAGTTTTTTAAGCTGTTCCTCGTTGAACATAACCTTGAGATCATTAAGAATTCAATGCTGTCATTATATCATAATTCTTATTTTTACAAAATAAAGTGGACAAATTGTCAAATAGCCTTTATTATTAAATTAGCAGTAATATAAATTTACTCTAAATTATGGCTTTTTTCCGCCAAAACTTCGTTTTAACCGACTCTTTTATTCGCGATAAATTTATTTTATTTAATACTTTAGCGAGTTTAATTTTAAATTTAGGCCTTTGGCTTTTTTTATTGGCTCAAGGTCGCGATTTATCCGCCTTAAGCCCGCTTCATTATAATATTTATTTTGGCATTGACCTTTACGCCCAGTGGTATCGGATTTTTTTAATGCCGCTTTTGGGATTAATCTTTTTCTTGATTAATTTTTTTATTAGTGCTTTAATTTTTAAAAAAGAAAAAATTTTAAGTCTTTTTCTTTTGGGAGCGGCCAGTTTTGCCCAAGTAATTTTAATCATCGCCGCTTTTTTTATTTCCACGATTAGCTGGGGCATATGATCGCAAGCTTTTATATCATCAAAGTTTTTTTGTTAACGACAATTTCTTTTATTCTGACTTTGGTTTGGACGCCATTTCTTACTCATTTTTTGTATCGATTCAAATTAGGCAAAGGGATTCGCGACGCCAAGGCCGCCCCGATTTTTGCCGCCATGCACCAAAAAAAAGCCGGCACGCCGACCATGGGCGGAATTTTAGTGTGGGGGACAACGCTGGTTTTGATCTTAGTCTTTTTTTATTTGGCGAAATTTTTTGGCGGCAAATTTATCGGTTTAAATTTTTTATCCCGCAGTGAAACGCTTTTGCCTTTGGGTGCGTTAATCGCGTCCGCGGTCGTTGGTTTAATTGATGATTTGTTTGACATTTGGCGGATGGGCAAAAACGGCGGGGGTTTAAGAATGCGCCACCGTTTTATTATTTACGGCTTAATCGCGGTCGTGGGCGCGTGGTGGTTTTATTACAAACTTGATTGGACAATTTTGTACTTGCCGTTTTTCGGTTATCTTGACATCGGCTTATGGTATATCCCATTTTTTATTTTTGTGATTATCGCGACCGCTCACGCGGTGAATTTGACTGACGGGCTTGACGGCTTGGCCGGCGGCACGCTCTTAGCCGCTTTTGGTTCATACGGCGCCATTGCTTTTGCCCAGGGCCGTTATGACTTGGCGACTTTTTGCGGCGTGATTGCCGGCGCTTTATTAGCTTTTTTATGGTTCAACATTAATCCGGCGCGATTTTTTATGGGGGACACCGGTTCAATGTCCCTTGGCGTCACTTTAGGCATTATTGCCATGCTGACTAATGCCGCTTTGCTTTTGCCGATTATTGGTTTTATTTTTGTCGTGGAAACCGTGTCGGTTTTAATTCAAATGTTTTGGAAAAAGATTTTTCGCCGAAAGTTTTTTATTTCTTCGCCGTTTCATCATCATTTTGAAGCCCTTGGTTGGCCCGAGCCGAAAATCGTGATGCGTTTTTGGGTAGTCGCCGCCGTCTCTTCGGTCATTGGTTTGATTTTATTTTTGGCGGACAAAGTTTAAAAATAATTAATTGTACGAAGCAAGTAAGAAAAAATCAAACTTTTTATAATTTTAAAATTAATGAAATTTTTTATGCCTAAGACTTTACAGACGACCACTAAAACCCGAGTTAGTGGCAAAATCGCTTTTGTCGTGATTGCCGTGGCGGTCATCATCGGCGCGGCTTATACTGCTTCAACTCTTTTACCGTTGACTACCAGTATTGAGACTAAAGTCCTTATGAATAATCCAATTCTTAGCAATGGTGCTTATTCGATTAATCTTCCCGTAGGCGTCAACACTGCTTATCAAGACGGCTGGGTTTGTGATGGTGAGTGTCCCTTAAAGCAAAAAAAGTGGACTGATTCAGATGAAGCTTTTGCCGGTTACTGGAGTTTCAGTCAACCGCCCCTCGGCCCTTTTAGCGGTTCTTTTAAGTCATTTTTTGATTTTGATGTTACAAAAATTCCAGATAATGCAACTATTAGTAGTGTCGTCTTTAATGTTTGGATTAATCGGGTTTCTGATCCGATAAAAAATAAAAATATTTTTTATCGGATGAGTGGAAAAGGTTTTAATCGTACTTGGATGGAAATTTGGAATGATATGGGAGGCTGCAGTACTTATTCTAATCCCAGCGATTGGGTTTCGCCTAATAATGATTGTTATTTAATGAATAATTTTTTTAATTCCAATGTTGATAAATATGTCGCGGTTAATTTAGGCTCCTTAGCCGTTAGTGATTTACAGCGTTTAACGGATCAAGATAAAAATTACTTTAGTTTAGGCGTGCGTGGTTTAGATAGCGTTAATAATCCTTACAGTTCGCTTGGTGTTAGTGAATCAGCTCATCCGCCTTATTTGGCAGTGATTTATGGTATCCCAGCTTTAACTCTTAGTCAGTCAGTTTATTCAGTTGATAATTTACAAGGGAGCGCTGTTCTAGCAGTTAAAAATACCGGCTCTGGGATAATGAGTTGGTCGGCTCAAGAATCTTGTGATTGGCTATCATTATCAGC
>DATDWV010000052.1:0-2091 GCA_035289505.1 Patescibacteria group bacterium
AAGAAACGAAATAATTTTTTGTCATTGCGATCCCGCAGCCGCGGGAGAAGCAATCTAGATTGCGGAGCCTGTCCCGATCCGCCAACTGGCGGAGAGGGATCTCCTCACTCGCAATGACAATTGGCGTGGGGGGTTCGTATAACGGTAGTACGGCGCTCTCCAAAAGCGCATGCGAGGGTTCAATTCCTTCACCCCCTGCCAATCAAAAAATCGCCTTATGGGCGATTTTTTGGTTTGGTGAAAATTATTATTTTTTTCTTGATTCTCTGACTCGGTCAATTTCTTTTAAATATTGTTTGCGTAGGCGAATGCTTTTTGGCGTAATTTCCAAATATTCGTCGTCGTGCATGATTTCCATGCCTCGTTCAATCGTCAATTCAAGCGTCGGGGTTAAGCTGATGGCTTCGTCCGCGCCCTTGGATCGCATATTGGTCAATTGTTTGCCTTTAGTCGGATTAACCGCCATATCATCGCCTTTTGAGGCGTTGCCGATCACCATGCCTTCATAGACCTCAGTCGTGGGTTTAATATAAAGTTGGCCGCGCGTTTGCAAATTATCCAAAGAATAAGCAAAGGCTTTGCCCGCGGCCATGGAAATCATTGAGCCGACACTTCTTTTTTCAATTTCTCCGGCATAAGGTCTAAAACCAATCACCCGCGAAGCCAAAATTCCCTCACCTCGGGTGTCAATTATAAATTCGCCCCGATAGCCGAGCAAGCCGCGAGTGGATATTTCAAAAGTAATTCTGACTTGATTGCCATTTTGGTGCAAATTAATCATTTTACCGCCTCGTTTTGAAAGTTTTTCAATGATTGAACCGGAAAATTGAGTGGCAACGTCAATAATCGCTTCTTCAAAAGGCTCGCTTAATTTGCCGTCAATTTCTTTGGTAATCACCTGCGGCTGGGAGACTTGAATTTCATAGCCTTCGCGCCTCATATTTTCCAGCAAAATCGCCAGATGCATTTCGCCGCGGCCGTAAACGCGATAGCGATCTTTGGCGGAAAAATCAATTATCAAGCCGACATTGACTTCCAGTTCTTTTTCCAATCTTTTTTTAATTTGGCTGTTAGTCACGAATTTTCCTTCGCGGCCGGCAAAAGGGGAATTATTGACCAAAAGGTCCAAAGCAATGGTCGGTTCATCAATTGAAATCGCCGGCAAGGCCGCTTGGTCTTCGTGGGCGCAAATGGTTTCACCGATATCAATGTCGGCGATGCCGGCAATCATCACTAAATCGCCGGCATTAATCGTTTCCACTTCTTCACGGCTAAAACCGGTGAAAGTAAAAAGTTTGGTAATCGCGCCGGTTCTTTTTTCGCCTTTGACATTTTTGATAAAAACTTTTTGGTTTCTGATCGCTTGGCCTTCATAAACCCGGCCAATGGCGAGCCGGCCCAAATAGTCATCATAAGCTAAATTAAAAGGCTGCATTCTTAAAGGTAAATCAATTTCACGATTTGCCGGCGGCACTTTTTCTAAAATCACATCCAAAAGGGGAGTTAAGTCTTTTGCTTCATCGGCTAAATTTTTTTTCGCTATACCTTTAATACCAATGGCGTAAACGGTGGTGAAATCCAACTGATCGTCATTGGCGCCAAGCTCAATAAAAAGTTCCAAAACTTGGTCATGGGCTTTGGCCAGGTTGGCGTCCGGTTTGTCGATTTTATTTAAAATCACGATTGGCTTTAAGCCCAATTCTAAAGATTTTTTCAAAACAAATCTCGTCTGGGGCATTGGCCCTTCTTGGGCATCCACGACTAGTAACACGCAATCAATAGAACGCAAAACCCGCTCAACTTCGGAGCCGAAGTCGGCATGGCCGGGCGTGTCCACGATATTGATTTTTGTGCCTTTATAAACCAAAGACGCGTTTTTTGAATAAATCGTAATGCCGCGCTCTTTTTCCAAAGCGTTGGAATCCATGCTCACGCCTTCGCCGATCATGCCGGTTTGGCGAAGCATCGCGTCAACTAAGGTGGTTTTGCCGTGGTCAACGTGGGCAATAATGGCGATATTTCTGATTTCTTGATGATTCATTAATAACCTGATTAATTTTTTGAAATTAAATTTAGCAAAAAATTTTTTGC